>CAZUVG010000042.1:0-12153 GCA_964623765.1 uncultured Roseicyclus sp. | reverse complement strand
CCACGTGGCCTGCGCGACCCCGGCCGCGATGCGGAAGGGGGCGGCAAGCCTGCCCAGAGCCCCGCCGCGCGCGGGCGTCGCGGAGGAGACCTGCCTGACCTCGACCGTGTGGGGAAAGCCGCCGGTGTAGCGCGCACCCCGCGCGTCGGTGGACAACGTCACCCTCCAGCCCCTGCGCACCATCGCCTCCGCCAGTGCCTGGGCGGGGAACATGTGCCCCCCGGTGCCGCCTGCGGCGATGACGAGATGTGGCGCGGGGTCGGTCATTCGGGCGCGGCGCGCTCCTCTAGCGGTGGCGCGACAGCAGGATGTCGCCGATCTCGCCCTGCGGCCGCTTGCGGGTGAAGCACAGCAGCATACCCACGGCCGCCCCCATGGCAATGAGCGACGAGCCGCCGTAGCTGACGAAGGGCAGCGTCATGCCCTTGGCGGGCAGAAGCCGAACGGCAACGCCCATGTTGATGAAGGCCTGCAGCGCCAGCAGGCTCACGAGCCCGGTACCGGCGAGCCGGATGAAAGGGTCGCGCTCGCGCATCAGCCGGAAGAAGGCGCGCAGGGCGATGACGCTGTAGAGCGCGATGATGACGAGGACGAGGACAAGGCCGTATTCCTCGGCCGCGACCGCGATGATGAAGTCTGTATGCGCGTCCGGCAGCGTCCACTTGACCGACCCTTCCCCCAGCCCTGCGCCGAACAGGCCGCCGTTGCGGATCGCGTCGGTGGCATAGGCCAGCTGCGTGTTGGGATCGACCTCGGCCGAGAGGAAACCGTCGATGCGGCGGGCGAAATGCTCGGAACTGGTGTAGGCGACCCAGCCCGCGGCACCCACGGCGCCCGCGACCGCGAAGAGGATCGTCATGGGCGCGCCAGCGATGAAGTAGATCACCGACCAGGCGAAGACGACAAGTGCCGCCTGCCCGAAGTCGGGCTGCATGGCGAGGAAGGCCACGATCGTGACGGTAACGGCGAGCGAAACGGTCTTGCCGGGCGGCCCGCCGATCTCCTGGCTGGCCGCGATCATCCACGCGGTGAAGACGACGAAGACGGGCTTCAGGAACTCCGACGGCTGGACCGAGGCGAAGCCCAGCGAATACCAGCGCACCGCGCCCTGCCCGTAGTCGGTGCCGAAAGCCGGCAGGAGCATGAGTGCCGCCATCGCGCCGAAGAAGCCGAGCACGGCGAGACGGCGCACCGTCACGGGCGTCATCATCGAGACGAGCACCATCACCGTCAGCGCCATGCCGCCGAAGGCGAACTGCCGGATCACGTAGTGGAAGGGGTCGTGCCCGTTGCGCTCCGCCAGCGGCGGGGAGGCGGCGAAGCCCAGCAGAATGCCTATCGCGAAGAGTGCGAGGATGCAGCCTATGGTGACCCGGTCGACCGTGCGCCACCAGCGCGGCAGAACCGCCTCGCCCGACTGCACGACGATCGTGCCATGCGCGATTTCCGTCATGTCGCCTGCCCGGGGCCCTTGGCCCTTCCCGTTCTCCGGCACGCGCCCTTGCGCGCCGTCCTGCTCTCCCGCCCGGGTTGATCCCGGATCGGTTCTTATAGTCTAACCCGAAAGAAGCCGCGGGGCCAGCGCCGATACCGCGGCAGCATCGGCATTGAACCTCGCGGGCGCCGGCCGCGTTGGCCTGGCATGACAAGCCCCACGAAGAACCGCGTGCTCCTGTCGCTCGATTCCGCCGCCCGCGAGGCGGTTCTCGCCCGCTGCGACCGCGTCGACCTGTCGGCGGGCTCGGTGCTCGCCCGGACAGGGGAGAGGACGTCCGCGGCAATCTTCCCCGAGACCGCAGTGATCTCCACGCTCGCCGACTACCGCGACGGGACGACCGTCGACATGGCCAATATCGGGCGCGAAGGCTGTTCGGGGCTGAACCTGGTCCTTGGCCACGGCACCCAGTTCGGCACCGACGAGATCCAGATCGGCGGCACGGCGCACCGGCTTCCCGCCGACCGGCTGCCCGCACTGATGGATCGATACGGCGGTTTCGAGCGCGCCCTGCGCTGCACGGTGCAGGCGCTGGTCTACCAGGTCATGGTCTCGGGCGCCTGCAACGCCACCCACGACGCGCGCCAGCGGCTGTCGCGATGGCTCCTGACGATGGACGACCGCTCCGACGGGGCCGAGATGCGGCTGACCCACGCGTTCCTCTCCCACATGCTGGGCGTCCGCCGGGCGACGGTCACCGAGGCCGCCTCGGGCCTGCGCGCCGACGGGCTGATCGCCTATGCCCATGGCCGCGTCACCATCACGGACCGGGCCGGTTTGCACTCGGCCTCCTGCGGGTGCTATGATATGGTGCGTGACGCCTACGACGTGCTTCTTCCGGAGAATTCCGCGGCGTCCGCCTAGCGTTGTCAACTTGCCGAAGCGCGCTGCCGTATCGACTTCGCTCTGGCACAGGTGTGACGAGAAGGCTGCGGCACAACCCGGCCGTGGCGCGCGGATCGACGCTGAAGGGAGGTTGGCGGTATGCTCGAAACCGGCAAGGAAAGCCTCACCGGCAAGGAGGCCCTCGTGTCGGGAGCCATCGGCCTCTCGCCCCTCTCGATCATACTGACCGATCCGCGGCTGGAGGACAATCCGGTCACCTACGTGAACCGGGCGTTCGAGGTTCTTACCCTATTTTCCCGCGAATTTGCCATCGGCCGCAACTGCCGGTTCCTGCAGGGGCCTGGCACCGACCCCGAGGACGTGGAGCGCATTCGCGAGGGCCTGCGCTCGGAGAAGGAGTTCGAGGTCACGATCACCAATCACCGGGCCGACGGAACCACGTTCCGCAACCACCTCCTCATCGCGCCGATCCATGGCGCGGACGGCGAGCTGTCCGCCTATTTCGGGCTTCAGCGAGAAGCCCCCGCCGAAGATGCCGGTCGCCCGTCGCGGGAGGCCGACACAGTGGCGCTGCTGCGCGAACTGCAGCACCGGGTGAAAAACCACCTCGCGCTCATCGTCAGCATGATCCGCGTCCAGTCGCGCCGCGAGGTCACGCCGCGGTCGCTGAAATCCATCAGCCGCAGGATCGAGGCGCTGTCGGTGCTCTACGACGAACTCCTTGCGGGGGGCCTGCAGGAAAAGCCCCGGCAGGACGTGTCGGCCGGGGCTTATCTGGGGCGCATCGCCTCGGTCCTGACCTCGATCCAGCCCCATGCAGGCGTGCGCGTGAACGTGGAATGCGAGGACATTGCGCTGCCGGTGGACCAGGCGGCGCGGCTGGGTCTGTTGCTCTCCGAGTTCCTGACGAACGCGCTCGAGCACGCCTTCGAGGGTCGGGACGCCGGCCTCGTCGACGTCCGCTTCTACCGGCTGAGCGGCGGTGGCATCCGGCTGTCGGTCGAGGACGATGGCAAGGGGATGCCCGAGGGGGCCGACTGGCCCTTCGGCGCGCAGAGCATCGAGGCGCAGACCGATCGCGCCGCGCAGGGCACCGGCGCGCTCGACACGACGGGCGGCGAGGCCAGGCCCGGCGTTGGCGGCAGCATCGTCGCGGCGCTGACGGAATCGCTGGGCGCGACGCTGTCGGTCACGCGGCCGAAGCACGGCACCATCGTCACCGTGGACATCTGACGACGCGAGCCGGCAACGCCCCGATCGGGGTGAGCGTGCGCCGATCCCGCTCCATGAGCCGGTCGAAGCGGCGTGGTCACGGGTCTTGGGCAAGCCGCCCCGTCGGATCACCTTCCGCGTGGGCCGCCCGGTCCGTTCCGAATGGCCTGCCACGGCAACCGGCGGTCAGCGAATTGTGCCGCGCCGCAGCGCCTCCACCCGGGAGACGAAGTCCTCGCCGCGGCGCTCGAAACTGTCGTACTGGTCGAAGCTCGCCGCCGCGGGCGCGAGAAGCACGGTGTCCCCCGGCTCGGCCTCGGCCGCGGCACGCGCGACAGCCGTCTCCATGTTGCCGCAGACCTCGTGGGGAATGTCCGAGAGCGCCAGCGCGAAGGCCGCGGCCTCCCGCCCGATGACATAGGCCTTCACCACGTTGCCCGCGGCGGGCGCGAGCGCCTCCATGCCCCCCTCCTTGGCGAGCCCGCCGCAGATCCAGCGGATGCGCCGGAACGCCGACAGCGCGCGCACGGCGGCATCCACATTCGTGGCCTTGCTGTCGTTGACGAAGGACACGCCGCCGACCTCCGCAACGCGCTGGCTGCGGTGCGGCAGCCCCTCGAAACTGGCGAAGGCCTCCTCGATGGCTTTGGGTCCCAGCCCCAGCGCGCGGAGCGCCGCATAGGCGCAGGCGGCGTTCTGGTGGTTGTGCGCGCCCGGCAGCCCCGCGATCCCGCGCAGGTCGATCGAACCCGCCTGCCGCCCCTTGCGCCACTCCGCGAGCCACCCCTTGCGCACCGTGACGTCCCAGCCCACCCCGGTCAGCTTGCGCGCCGATACCCGGATCAACCGCGAATCTCCCGGCCCCTCGGCCATCTGGTTGGCGAGGAAACGCCCCTCGGGCTCGTCCACGCCGATTACCGCGCGGTCCGGACCGCCCTCGGCGAACAGCCTGCGCTTGGCCGCGAAGTAGCCGCCCATGCCGCCATGCCGGTCGAGGTGGTCGGGGCTGAGATTGGTGAAGACGGCGATGTCGGGCGTGAGCGCCCGGGCAAGCTCGATCTGGTAGGAACTGAGCTCCAGCACGATCACGGCCCCCTCCCCCGGCGAGTCGATGTCGAGCACCCCGCGCCCGATGTTGCCGGCCAGCTGCACCGGGCTGCCCGCCTCGTGCAGGATGTGCGCGATGAGCGCCGCCGTCGTGGACTTGCCGTTCGTGCCGGTGACCGCGATCACCCGCGGCGGCATGTCGAGACGCGCGAAATCGCCCGCGGCCATCGACCGGAAGAAGAGACCGATGTCGTTGTCGACCGGTACGCCCGCGTCCATCGCGGCGGCGATGGCGCGATGCGGCTGGGGATAGAGATGCGGGATGCCGGGCGAGGTGACGAGGCAGGCCACGCCCTCGAAGGCGCCAGTCGCCATCGGATCGGCGAGCGCGAAGCCCTCGGCCTCCGCCGCCTCCCGGCCCTTCGCTCCGTCGTCCCAGGCCACGACCTCGGCCCCGCCCGCCCTGAGCGCGCGTGCCGCCGACAGGCCCGTGCGCCCGAGCCCCAGCACCATGACCTTCTGTCCCTCGAAGCCCTGAACCGGGATCATCCGATGCTCCTTCGTCGTTCCGCCCGACATACGACGCGCGGCGCCTGCCCGCCAGTCGCGACGCGTCCCTTCGTCCCGGAAGGAACCTCCCGGGGGGTGAGGCCGAGGAGGCAGAGCCCCAGACGCCGTTCGCTTCACGTCCAGGGCGCAGGTCCGTCGACGTCGCGCTGACCGAAGACGTTCTCGCGGTACCACCGCAGGTTCTCGCGATGCGGCCGGTCGCGCGGGTCGGGCGGAAGACACAATCGGCCCGCCGGCGAAATCAGTCGTTCAACGACCTCCCCCGGCACCTTGTTGCGCGAGACGAGGATCGTTTTACCGTCCTCGGCCACCGAGACCAGGCCGCGGTCGAACATCCAGTGAAGCGTCCCCGACAGCGCAAGCCCGTTGCGGACCGAGTCGCTGCCGCCCGCCTCCACGGGCACGACATGCGCCGCCTGCACCTCGGGCCGACCGCCGCCGTTGCGCAGGCGCAGCCCCGACATCGCGCCAGGAAACGCCGGGCCGCGGCGGAATTCAATTGCCCGAACGGCTCTCTTCCGCGGCCAGTGCCTCCAGGATCGCCAGCGCCTCCCCCGCGCGGTTCTCGGGCACGAAGGCGTGGTCGTGGTGGAAGGCCGCGACGATGTTGCAGGGGATGCCCGCCCGGGCCAACGCGCCCGAGACGGCGGCGGTAAGGCCCACGCCGTCGAGCGCGGAATGGACGGTCAGCGTTATGCAGGCCATGGGAAGTTCCGCAGGCAGTCCGAGCGCTTCGGCCTCCGTGCGCGGCAGGATGACCGACAGCCCTTCGCCCTCGGCGAAGGTGGCGATGGCCAGTGCGGCGGCGGCACCTGCCTGCCCCTCGGGAACGGTGGCGAAGACGAAGGCGCCCTCCCGCCGCACGGGCGCCATGCCGCGGATCATCGCGTCCCGGCCCCGGACCGGCCCGGCCATCAGCGGACCTTGAGCGTCGCCAGCCCGATCAGCGCGAGGATGAGCGATATGATCCAGAAGCGGATCACGACCTGCGGCTCGGCCCAGCCCTTCTTCTCGAAATGGTGGTGGATGGGCGCCATGAGGAACACGCGCTTGCCGGTGGCCTTGAAGTAGGCGACCTGGACGATCACGGACACCGCCTCGGCCACGAAGAGGCCGCCGACGATGGCCAGCACGATCTCGTGCTTCGTCGCGACCGCGATGGCGCCCAGCGCGCCACCCAGCGCGAGGGAGCCCGTGTCACCCATGAAGACCGCAGCGGGCGGGGCGTTGTACCACAGGAAGCCGAGGCCCCCGCCGATGAGCCCCGCGGTGAAGACCAGAAGCTCGCCCGTTCCGGGGACGTAATGGACCTCGAGATACTCGGTGAAGTCGACCCGGCCCACGGCATAGGCGATCACGCCGAGCGTCCCGGCCGCGATCATCACCGGCATGATGGCAAGCCCGTCGAGCCCGTCGGTCAGGTTCACCGCGTTGGCCGAACCCACGATCACGATCATGGAGAAGGGCACGAACAGCCAGCCGAGGTTGAACAGCACGTCCTTGAAGAACGGCACCGCCATCTGCGAGGACAGTTCGGGCGGGTGCACGAAGGTCGCCGCCACGCCCGCCACGGCGGCGATGGCGAAGCCGATCGCCAGCCGCGTCTTCCCCGACACCCCGGCCGAACTGTTTCGGCTGACCTTGGCCCAGTCGTCGGAGAAGCCGAGAAGCCCGAAGGCCACCGTCACGCCGAGGACCATCCACACGTAGGGGTTGTCAAGCCGCGCCCAGAGGAGCGTCGACAGCGTCAGCGCCGCGAGGATCAGGAGGCCCCCCATCGTCGGCGTGCCGGCCTTGGTCGCGATGTGATGCGCCGGCCCGTCTTCCCGGATCGGCTGGCCGCCGACGTATTTCCGGCGCAACGCCTCGATCAGCGGGCGGCCGAAGAGGAAGCCGAAGATCAGCGCCGTGAAGAAGGCGCCGCCTGCGCGGAAGGTGATGTAGCGGAAGAGGTTGAAGAAGTCGCCGCCGTCGGACAGCGCGCTCAGCCAGAACAGCATGTCAGGCGGACCCTCGAGAAATATTCCGGCCCGCTTGCCCCAGTTTCCTCAGCGCGTCAACCACGCCTGACACCCGGCTGCCCTTGGAGCCCTTGACGAGAACCACGTCGCCCGCGCGCAATTCGCGCGGCACGATCCGCGCAAGCTCGGCCGCATCCTCGGCGTGGCGCCCGCGGCGGGAGGCGGGCAGCGCGAGGTGCAGGTGCTCCATGAGCGGCCCCGACGTGTGCACGACGTCGATCCGCGTCATGGCGGGCAGGTCGGCGACGCCCGCGTGAATGGCGGCGGCATCCTCGCCGAGTTCCAGCATGTCGCCCAGCACCGCGACGCGGCGGCCTGTCCCCCCGGGTTCGGCGGCGGCAAGCACCTCGAGCCCGGCGGCGAGCGAGGCGGGGTTGGCGTTAAAGGCGTCGTCGATCAGGTCGATGACGATCTCCCCGGTCGCACCGAGGTCCACCCGTTCGCGCGTGCCGCGTCCCGAGACCGGCGCCCAGCGCGAAAGCGCCATGCCCGCTTCGGCCAGGTCGGCGCCCACCGCGTCGCAGGCAGCCAGCGCGATCAGCGCGTTCATGGCCTGGTGGCGGCCCGGAACGGACAGCTTGAAGAGACGCTCCTCGCCGCGCATCCGGGCACGGAAGACGGTCGTCTCCTCCGAGAGGCGCAGGTCGGTGAGTTGCATCTCCGCCCCCTCCGCCTCGCCGAAGCGGACCAGTTCGGCGCCCATCTCGCGGACCTTATCGAAGAGGATCGGCGCGGTCTCGACGTCGGCATGGGCGAGCGCGATGCCGCCGGGCGACAGGCCCTCGTAGATCGACGCCTTCTCGTGGGCGATGCCCTCGATCACGCCGAAGGCCTCGAGGTGCGCGGGCGCTACGGTGGTGACGATGGCGACATGGGGCTGCGCCATCCGGGCGAGCGGCGCGATCTCGCCCGGCCTGTTCATGCCGATCTCGATGACGGCGAACTCGGTATCGGCGGGCATACGCGCGAGCGTCACGGGCACGCCCCAGTGGTTGTTGAAGCTCGCCTCCGCCGCATGGGTCCGGCCCTGCGGCGAGAGGGCGGCGCGCAACATCTCCTTGACGGTGGTCTTGCCGACCGATCCGGTGACCGCGATGACCCTGGCACCCGAGCGCGCACGCCCGGCAAGGCCGAGCGCAGCGAGCGCCTCCATGACGTCGCCCACGATCAGGCAGCGCGCGGGGTCGACGCCCTCCGGCACGCGCGAGACCATGGCAGCGACTGCGCCTTTCGCCAGCGCATCGGCGACGAAGTCGTGGCCGTCCCTCGCTGCGCTCAGCGCGACGAAGAGATCGCCCTCGCCGACCGTGCGGCTGTCGATGGAGATGCCCTGCGCCTCCCAGTCCGATCCGGCCTCCCCTCCCGTGGCGGCCGCGGCCTCGGCCGCCGTCCAGAGCGTCTCCCTCATGCCCGTCCCTCCAGCGCGGCGACGGCGACGCTTGCCTGTTCCACGTCGTCGAAGGGGTAGACCACGTCACCCACCTGCTGACCCGTCTCGTGCCCCTTGCCCGCGATGAGGAGCGCATCGCCCGCCTCCAGCGCGTCGACGGCGCGCAGGATCGCCTCGGCCCGGTCGCCGATCTCCATCGCCTCCGGGCAGCCGTCCACGATCGCGGCCCGGATTGCCGCCGGCTCCTCGGAGCGGGGGTTGTCGTCGGTCACGATAACCACGTCCGCGTTCGCCGCCGCCGCCCGCCCCATGAGCGGTCGCTTGCCCCGGTCGCGGTCGCCGCCCGCGCCGAAGACGACGTGCAGCCGCCCCAGCACGTGGGGGCGCAGCGCCTTGAGCGCGTTCTCCAGCGCGTCCGGCGTGTGGGCGTAATCCACGTAGACCGGCGCCCCGTTGTCCCGCTGGCCGGCGAGCTGCATCCGCCCGCGCACGCCCCTGAGCTGCGGCAGGACGGAGAAGACGGCCTCCGGCTCCTCCCCAGCGGCGATGACGAGGCCCGCGGCAAACATCACGTTCATCGCCTGGAAAGCGCCGATGAGCGGCAGGCGCAGGCGGACGGGCTTGCCCCAGGCCTGCACCAGCAGGTCCTGCCCGCGTTCGTCGAGCCGGCGCCCCGCGATCTTCAGCTCCGCCCGGTCGGAATACTGCGAAACCCCGATCACCTCGGAGCCGCGGGCGTCCACGAGTTCGGCAACTTCCTGGCCATAGCCGTCGTCGAGGTTCACCACGGCCACGCCGTCCTCGGGCAGAAGCTCGGTGAACAGGCGCTGCTTGGCGGCGAAATAGGCCTCCATCGTGCCGTGGTAATCCAGATGGTCCTGCGTGAGGTTTGTGAAGGCCGCCGCGCAGGGCTCCACCGCCTCCATCCGCCGCTGGTCGAGCCCGTGGGAGGACGCCTCCATCGCCACGCGGTCGATCCCGTCGGCCTTGATGCGGGCGAGCAGCGACTGGAGCGTCAGCGCGTCGGGCGTGGTGTGGATGCCCGGGGCGGAGAAGCTGCCCTCGACCCCCGTGGTCCCGACGTTGACCGCGCGGTGGCCGAGCAGTTCCCATATCTGGCGGGTGAAGCTTGCGACGCTCGTCTTGCCGTTCGTGCCCGTGACCGCGACCAGCGTCTCAGGTCCCGGCCCGAACCAGAGTGCCGCGGCATGGGCAAGCGTCGCGCGGGCGTCCTCGGCGACGATGACGGGCGTGGCGGTGTCGTCCAGCGTATCGGCCGCGAGTGCCGCCCCCTCCCGGTCGGTCAGAAGCGCCGCCGCCCCGTCGGCGAGCGCGCCCTCGATGAAGCGCGCGCCGTGGACCTGCGTGCCCGGCAGCGCGGCGAAGAGAAAGCCCGGCTCCACCTTGCGGCTGTCGATGGCGATGCCCGTGACGGGGACGTCCGCCACCCCCTGCACCGGAAGTCCCAGTTGCGAGAGCGTCTTTCCGGTCGTCATGGACCCCATCCCCCAGCGGACCGCACGCGGTCAGTTCGACGTGCTGGATAGCGGAAAGGCGGGGGCGGGTTCAATCTCGGGCCGGAGGCCGAGAAGCGGCGCGGCGCGGCGGATGATCTCGGAGGCCACCGGCACGGTGGTCCAGCCGGCCGTGCGCCGCGGCTCGGGGCCTGACAGCTCCACCGGTTCGTAAAGCGTGGTGACCAGCACGTAAGCCGGGTCGTGCGCCGGGAACACCGCGGCGAAGGTGTTTATGTTGCGGTCGTCGTAGTAGCCGCCGCCCCGGGTTCGGGGCATCTCGGCCGAGCCGGTCTTGCCGCCGACCGCATATCCCTCGACTTCGCCGAAGCTCGCCGTGCCGTCCGTGACCACGCCGCGCAGAAGGCCGCGCATGACCTCGCTCGTCCCGGTGGAGATCACGCGCTCGCCCGCCTGCGGCCCGTCGCGGCGCAGAAGCGTGGGCTCCACCGTCGTGCCGCCGTTGACCATCGCGGCATAGGCCGCGGCGAGGTGCACGGGCGAGGTCGAGATGCCATGGCCGTAGGAGATCGTCATGGTCGACAAATCGCCCCAGCGCGAGGGCCAGAGCGGGCGGCCGCTTTCCGCCTCGACCATCTCGAGCGAGGTCGGCGCGAGCAGGTCCAGCCGCTCGAGGAAGGCGCGCTGGCGCTCGCCACCTATCAGTTGCGCGATGCGGGCGGTTCCGATGTTGGAGGAGTGGGTGAAGACGTCGCGGACGCTCTGTTCGGCGCCACGCGGGCGGAAGTCGGTGATCGAGAAGCCCGCCATCCGGAGCGGCCCGCGGGTGTCGATCATGTCGTCCAGCCCCACCAGCCCCTCCTCCAGCGCCTGCGCGAGCGTGAAGGTCTTGAAGACGGAACCCAGCTCGTAGACCCCCTGAAGCGCACGGTTGAAGAGCGGGCTGTCGCCCTGGTCGCCCTCGGTCAGCGGCCGGGGACGGGCGTTTGGGTCGAAATCGGGCAGGCTCGCCATGGCGACGATCTCGCCCGTGCGCGCATCCATCAGAACAGCCGAGGCGGCCGAAGCGTTCATCAGCGCCATGCCGCCGGCCAGCACCTCCTCGACCGCGGCCTGCACGCTCAGGTCCAGCGACAGTTCCAGCGGCCCCTGCCGGGCGGGATCGCGAAGCGTGTCATCGAAATGCGCCTCGACGCCCGCGACGCCCACGACCTCGGCCGCGTTCACCGCCTCCTGCCCGAAGCCCGCACCGCCCAGCACGTGCGCGGCAACCGCGCCGTTGGGATAGAGGCGCATCTCGCGGGGCCCGAAGAGAAGACCGGGCTCGCCCAGGTCGTGGACCATCTGCTCCTGCTCGGGCGAGATGTAGCGGCGGAGCCAGATGAAGCGGGCGTCCGAGGTGAAGCGGCGGTGGAGCGCATCGGCATCCATGTCGGGGAAGATCGCCGCCAGACCCTCGGCCGCGGCGCGGGGGGCGACGATCTCTTGGGGATGGGCGTAGAGGGCGTTGGTGGCGAAGTTCGTCGCCAGCACCCGGCCCCGCCGGTCCACGATGTCGGCGCGGGTGTTGAGGATAGCGGTGCCCGAGGCGACGATGCGCGGCTCCTCCGGCTCGGACAGCGCGAGCGCACCCATGCGGGTTCCGACCGCACCGAAGCCCATGAGGAAGCACAGGGCGACCAGCAACAGCCGGCTCTCTGCGCGCATGCGCATCCTGTCACGCTGCGCCTCGTGGCGAAGGCGCAGGTTCTCACGCTCGATGGCGTCGGGGTTCTCGCCCTTCTGGCGGGCCTCGATCACGCGGGCGAGCGGACGAAGCGGCGTGCGTGTCATCGGCCGCCCTCCTCCGCCGTTGAGGCGTTCTCCAGCAGAAGCTCCCCGACGCCGAGGACCGGGTCGGGCGCGGGCCGGGGCATGGGCAGTTCGGCGACGGTGCCGAACTGCTCGGGCACCATCGGCAGGAGGCCGAGGCGATCGAAATTGAAATCCACGAGTTCCCGCAGCCGGTCGGGCCGGTTGAGATAGGCCCACTCGGCACGCAGGACGGCCAGACGCTCCCGCTCGGCACCGATCTCGCGCTGGAGGCGTTCGACCTCT
>CAZUVG010000041.1:0-12227 GCA_964623765.1 uncultured Roseicyclus sp. | reverse complement strand
GCCCGCGGGGATCGAGGCGGAGCGCCTGCCGGAAGAACTCAAGGCCCGGTCCCAGGATCGCCTCGGCGAGCGGGTTGTCCCGGAGGGTGTTCGGTTCCTGATCGCGACGGTGGACGTTCAGAAGCGCCGGTTCGAGTGCCAGATTCACGGGGTTATGCCCCACGGAGACATCGTGGTGATCGACCGTTTCAAGATCAGGAAATCCGAACGCCTGGACGAGGACGGAGACCCCCTGCCCCTCAACCCCGGCTCCTACGTCGAGGACTGGCACCTCCTGACCGAGCGCGTCTTGCAGGCGCAGTATGACCTCGCGGACGAATCCGGGCGGCACATGCAGGTTCGCATGATGGCGGTGGACTCCGGCGGTTCGGAGGGCGTGACAGCCAACGCTTACGAATACTGGCGGCAGCTTCGGAGCGACCCGGACGGCCGGAACCTCCACCGCCGGGTCCAGCTTCTGAAAGGTGAGGCTCGGGATTCCATCCCCCTCGTTCGGATCGACTACCCGAACGCGGAGCGGAAAGACCGGAAGGCCAGCGCCCGCGGTGAGGTCCCCGTGATGCTCATCAACACCAACGCCGCGAAGGACCTGGTGAACAACATGCTGGGCCGCACCGACCCCGGCGGCGGCATGGTGTTCTTCCCGGCGTGGCTCCCGGACTGGTGGTATGTCGAACTGACGGCGGAGACCCGGACGGCGAAGGGGTGGGTGAACCCCGGGAACCAGCGGAACGAGGCTTTCGACCTGCTCGTCTACTGCATGGCGCTCTGTCACTCGTCCAGAATCCGCCTTCCCCATCTCGATTGGGAAGACCCTCCATCTTGGGCCGCCGAGTGGGACGACAACGATATGGTGTCTTCCGGCGAAAACTTTCGGTTTGAATCTCAACCGAAAGGTGATAATAATCTACGGAACCTGGCGGAGAAGCTAGGCTAGGAGGCCATCGTGACCGAAGCCGAGAAACTTGCTCTGGAGGCCGATCTGGCCGACGCGAGGAAGCAGTATCACTTGCTGCTCACCGGGCAGCAGGCCCGTGTCTACGTCGATCAGAACGGCGAGCGCCTGGAGTTTACCTCCGCGAACCGGGGCGCCCTGTCGCAATACATCGCCGGGATCGAACGGAAACTCGCCGGCGGATCGCGTCCGAGCGGCCCGATGCAGGTGATCGCATAATGGCTGACCTGGACCCGGAAGCACTGGCCCTCCTTGGCGAGGATGAAGCTGTCCCGACCCGCGCGGAGGACGCCGCCTTGGTGGGCGGCGCCCACGACGCGGCTGAACGCACCCAACGGATGCTCGGGATGTGGCACCCGCCGCTACAGTCCGCCGACATGGACATCATCCCCGAGAAAAGCACCATCGACGCCCGCGCCCGCGACACGCTGCGAAACGATGCCTATGTCCGGGGCGGCGCGACGATCCACCAGGACAATATCGTCGGGTCTCAATACGCCCTCAACTCCAAGCCGGCGGTCTACGCGCTCGGGAGCGGGTTCTCCGAGGAGTGGGAGGTCGATTTCCAGGCCGAGGTCGAGGAACGCTGGACGCTCTACGCCGAGTCCCCGGACTGTTGGATTGACGCGGCGCGGCGGAACTCGTTCACCGAACTCGTGCGCCTGGCCGTGGGGGTCCATGTGGCTACGGGAGAGGTCCTGTCGGCTGTCGAGTGGCTGCGCGATCGAGGCCGGCCTTTCAACACGGCGATCCAGATGGTCGATACCGACCGTCTTTCGACGCCCCCGGATCGCGCTAACGACTACCGGGTGGTGGCGGGCGTGGAGCGCAATCGCCACGGTGCAGCGCAGCGGTATTTCCTGCGCGACCGGCACCCGGCCGATTGGGTGAACCCCCACCACATGACCTGGCGCGCGATCCCGGCAACGAAGCCCTGGGGCCGCCCGCAGATCATCCATATCTTCGAGCAGTTCCGCCCGGACCAGACGCGCGGCGTGACCGAGATGGTCACGGCCCTGAAAGAGATTCGGATGACCAAGAAGTTCCGCGACGTGGAACTCCAGAACGCCATCGTGCAGGCCACCTACGCGGCCGCCATCGAGTCCGATCTCCCGAGCGTCGATGCCTTCGCCACCATCGGGGGTGTGGACAATCCGGGCGCGGCAATGGGTCAGTATGTCGAGCAGTATCTGTCCCAGATCGCCGACTACGCCGGCGGCGCGAAGAACCTGCAACTGGACGGCGTGAAGATTCCCCACCTGTTCCCGGGGACCAAGCTGAACCTCATGCCCGCGGGCAAGGGCGGCGCGATGGGCCAGCAGTTCGAGCAGAGCCTGCTGCGCTACATCGCGTCCGCCCTCGGAGTCTCCTACGAGCAGCTTTCGCGCGATTACACGGCGACCAACTATTCTAGCGCCCGGGCGGCGATGGCGGAGACCTGGAAGCGGATGAACTCGATCAAGCGGATGGTCGCGGATCGGTTCGCGACGACCGTTTATCGCCTGTGGCTGGAGGAGGCCGTCAACAAAGGCACGATCTCCTCGCTGCCGCGCGCCGCGCGCCGCGAAGGGTGGCTCTACGAGGACCCGCAGCGGCTCGACGCCCTGGCCCGGTGCGAATGGATCGGCGCCTCCAAAGGCCAGATCGACCCGCTCAAGGAAACGCAGGCTGCCGTCCTGCGCCTCAAGCACAACCTGTCCACGCAGGAGCAGGAGGCGGCATCCCTCGGGCAGGATTGGCGTCGGCTTAACCGGCAACGCCGCCGCGAGGTGGAACAGCAAAGGGAGTTCGGGATCGCCCCCGAGAACGATCCGAACATGATGAACGCCGCCAGCGGCGACACCCGGGACGCAGGCGAAGGCGAGCCAGGAGAAGCAGGAGGCACGAATGCGTAAACCGACGCTACCCCACGGCGATCTGATGGTCTCGGCCGAGCATCGGTCCTGGGTTGAAACCAGCCTGAACCAGCTTGCGGCGATGGAAATTCCCGACGACCTGGTGCAGAGCGTTGACCGGGATGACGAGGATTTCTGGTCGCCGGAGTATAGCTGGGCGCGGCCCTACCGCGTGAAGGACGGCGACCTGATCGTGCCCGTCAAGGGCGTCCTGCTGCACAACTTCCCCTACGCCTTCGGCGGGTTCGCGACCGGCTACGACTATATCGTCGCCGCGGTTCGCCGTGGTGTGAACGATCCCAACGTGAGCCGGGTGATCCTGCACGTCAACTCGGTCGGCGGCCTCGTTTCCGGTTGCTTCGACGCGACCGACGAACTGTTCGGGATGCGGGGCGACAAGCCGATCATCGCCCTGGCGGACGAGACCGCTTTGTCGGCGGCCTACGCCATCGCAAGCGCCGCCGACGAGATCGTCGCGGCGCGCACCGGGCAGGTCGGCTCGGTCGGCGTGATCACCGCCTACATTGAGATGTCTCAGGCGCTGGAGAACGCTGGCATCAAGATCAACCTGATTTATGCCGGAGATCGCAAGGCGGACGGCCATCCGTCCCAGCCGCTCTCCGACGAGGCGCGCGAGCGGATTCAGACGCGCGTCAATCGCAGCTACGAGATTTTCGTGTCCACCGTGGCGCGGAACCGGGGACTGTCGGAGGAGGCGGTTCGGGCAACCGAGGCCGATTTCTACACGTCCCAAGAAGCCGTCCAGAACGGCCTGGCGGATCGCGTCGGGACTCTGGGCAATCTGTCGGCCGAAGCCGAGAACTCCCCTGCAAGAGAGGAAGACACCATGTCGAAAGAAGACACCCCGGCGGTCGATAAAGCCGCCCACGACGCAGCGGTGGCGAAGGCCACCGAAGATGGTCGCGCGCAAGGCATTTCCGCCGAGCGCGAACGGATCGCCGCGATCCTTGACAGCGACGAGGCCAAGGCCCGCCCGGCGGCGGCCCGGATGCTGGCCTTCGATACGGACAAGGAACCGGACGCCGCGAAGGCTTCGCTCGCGAAGCTGCCCGAGGAGGCCAAGGAACAGTCCTCGGCGCCCGCCGCCGGTGGCGAGGGCGAGCAGCACCAGCAGCAGCGCGGTGCTTCGACCTTCGAGAACCAGATGAACACCACGGACAACCCCAACCTCGCGGCGACCGACAACGGCGGCCAGCAGGAGGCGACGGACGTGGACGTGGCGGACGCCATCTTCACCTCGGCGGGCTACAAGGCCGCCAGTTAACCGGCCATTCAACCGGCCAAACCACCGGCCATCGGCCGGTCTGAAACCAAAGGAAACGGAGCAGAGACATGCCCATTGATCCCCTCAACGGTTTCCCGACTGCCGGTGTTGCCGGCAAGTATGAGGACACCATCAACCCGGCCAACGTGGCCTTCCTCGCCGGTGACGTTCCGGCGCTCTTTGCGACGGTCGAAACGGTCGTCTCGGGGCAGGACCTCGCGGCCCTGACGGTCGTCGGCTTCGACGGCAACGGGAAGATCGCCGAGGCCGACAACAGCACCGTCACGGCGGCGGGCGTTCTGGTCTACGCGGTCGATGCGACGGGCGGCGATGTCGTCGGCCAGGTCTATCGGGGCGGCAACTTCAACCCGGACGAACTCGTCTGGAATGCCGCCTACGCGACCGACGCCGACAAGGCCAAGGCGTTCGAGGGCGCCCCGTCGCCCACGCAGGTCGTCGTCACCAAGACGGAGACTCTGACGGCCTCGTAAGGCCGAAGGCTCGCCCCGTGGGGGCGAGTCTGTCCGCAACATCACCCAAAAGGTGAACCAGAAACTGAAAGGGATACGGCAGATGCCCCTCGATATTTTCACCCCCATGCAGCTTTACGCTGTCATGTTCGACCCGCGCCAGACGGTTCGCACGAACCAGTGGCTCGATATGTTCTACCCGAACAGCTTCGTGTCGGACCAACAGGAGATCATGTTCGGCAAGATCAACGCCTCGCGCGAGGTCGCGCCGTTCATGCTCCCGAACGTGCCCGGCCGTCCGATCTACCGGACGGAAGGCGAGCGGATCACCACCTACAAGCCGGCCTACACCAAGCCGAAGGACGCGGTGGTTCCCCAGAACGCCCTGCAACTCCAGCCGGGCGAATTGGCGCGGCGCCAGAACCTCCAGTCGCCGGAGGCTCGCTTCAACCAGCGTGTGATCGACATCACCCGCTTCCACCGCGAGTCCATCCAGCGCCTGTGGGAATACATGGGCGCCCGGGCGGTCATCGACGGCGCGATCACGGTCAACTACCAGAACGCGCCCGGCCAGTCCGTCACCATCGACTTCGGCCGCGACCCGAACCACACCATCGTCAAGGGCGCCGGCTCGCGTTGGGGCGACTCGGGGGTCAAGCCCTGGGACGACCTCCAGGAGTGGATCGACCTCGCCTCGGGCGCGGAGTTCGGCGCCGCCGTCACCGACATCATGCTCGGCGCGGACGCCTGGAAGGCTCTCCAGGCGGACCCGGACACGGAGAAGAAGCTGAACAACGACATCCGCGGCGCGGAGTCGATCATGATCGAGCGCGGCCTGGTCCAGAAGGACCCGCTGAACCCGTTCACGCTGGTCGGCATGGCAGGCTCCATCCGTATCTGGCTGGTGTCGGGTATCGGGAACACCTTCAAGTCGGGCGGCGCGACCGTGGACATCCTCGGCTCGAAAGAGGTCTTCCTGGCCTCGGCCGCCGTGGACGGCGTGAAGGCGTTCGGCGCGATCACGGACGTGAACGCGCTGATGCCGGCGGAAATCTGGCCGAAGATGTGGGACGAGGAGGACCCCTCCGCTCGCTTCATCATGAGCCAGTCGGCTCCGCTGATGATCCCCGTCAACCCGAACGCCACTGTCAAGGCGACGGTGCGGCCGTAAGCCTCCCGGTGCCCCCGGTTTCGGCCGGGGGCACTTTCACCATTCGGTTAATTGAGGAGCAATCCCATGCCCAAACAACTCATGGCCATCCACGCCATCCAGCACAAGCCCAAGACCAAGGTCGAGACCGTTGCCCCCGGGAGTATTTTCACCCCGAAGGACGACGACGAGCGGGAGTTCTTCCTGCGCGCGAAGGCGGCCCGGGAACTCACGGCGGAGGAAACGAAGGCCGCTCCGAAGCAGGCTTCCGGCGGCGGCGGCAAGAAGGCGGCCCCGAAGAAGGCGGACCCCGCGCCCGAAGGCGACACGGACAAGGGCGTGTCTCTGGATTCGGAACCGGGTGAGGCCGGCGCCGGCACCTCCGACGACACGGACATGCTGGACTGACCATGTTCGACAAGCGCGATCTCCAGCGCCGCGCGCGCTCCACGTTGCACTCGACCCTTTCTGTCCCGGCGACCTACCACTCGCCGGATCGGCAGACGGTGGTCGAATGCACCGTTCGGGTTCACGACCGCCAGAAGGCGTTCGGGGACATGACGGGGTTCGATTACGACCCCGCGGAGCGCGTGGAATCGGTGCCGGAGATCGTCACGCTCGCCGAGGAAGTCACCATGTCGCGTGGCGGGGTGTTCAGTCTCGGCGCCGACGAGCAATACCAGGTCGAGACGGTCATGCCCCCGGACGGGCTGACCGTGACCGCGCAGGTTTCCCGCCGGTCGGCCAGCAAGGTCGCCGCCGAGCCGCTGGCCTACCCGCCGGATACCTGATGGACTACGCCGTCGTCATAGAAGGACTCCGGGACATCGACCTGGACGGGGCGCCGAAGCGCGTTGAGCGCGCCGCGGCCCGGGCGGTCAACTACGCGCTTCGGCGGACCCGCACCCGAGCCGCGAAAGAGATGCGCGAGCAGATCGCGTTCAAAGCGCGCTACCTGACCGGGGCGAACACCGGGCGGCTGCAAATCCGCGAGTCTGCCAGCCCGGGCAACCTGCAAGGCCGTATTCGCGGCCGGGACCGGCCGACCAGTCTCGCCCGGTTCATGTCTGGCTCCCGCCGGGTCGGCCGATCTGGCGTGACTGTCCGGGTCAAGCCCGGCTCCTCGAAGAAGATGAATCGGGCCTTTGTCATGGGCCTCAAGAACGAGAACGTCGGGCTGGCGATCCGGCTGCGGGAAGGCGAGCGGATCGAGAACAAGAAGGTCATGCTCCGGGCGGCTTACTCGCAAAGGGGCGGTCGCCGCGCGTCCGAATACAATCTCTACCTGCTCTACGGCCCGAGCGTTGACCAGGTATTCTCGACCGTCCGGGAGGACATGGACGAGTTCGCGCGCGGCGAGATGGAGAAAGAGTTCCTGCGGCTCATGGAGAGGATGGTATAATGGAACCCTTCGACCTCGAAGTTCTCAAGGCGCTGACGGCCTCGCTGGAGCAGATCGCCACCGCCGACAACTACCACAACGACATGGCGGGCCGTGTCTTCCGCGGGCGGATGCTTTTCAGCGAGGAAGACCCTGTCCCGATGATCTCGGTCAACCAGCCGCCCCAGATTCCCGAGGAGGTGAAAGTCCCCCGAGGGTCGGGCGCGGCCGTGACGAACATGGATGTCATCATCCAGGGATTCGTGGACGACGACTACGAGAACCCGACCGACCCGGCTTTCTACCTGCTGCACGACGTTCGGCGGCGGCTGGCCTGGGAGCGGAAGCGGGAAGACGGATTCAACGTTCTGGGGTTCGGCGCGAAGGTCCAGCTTCACGTCGGGCAGGGCGTTGTGCGCAGCCCGGACGCCGATGTCTCCGACAGGGCGTTCTTCTGGCTTCCGATCACGCTGGAGTTCGCAGAGGAGGTTCTTGCGTGATCTAGCTTTCACCTGTAAGGTGAATGCTAAACCTAGCGGGTGACGCCACCTCTAGGGCCACCGCCCCGAAGGGCAACTACCTCTGCGATCACAGTCACCTATTAGGTGAGAACGCAACGGAAAGGGAAAACCATGCCTTTGCAAAACCACGTTCTCGGTCGGGGCAAACTCTACTTCGACCGCTTCCAGCCGAACACCGACACGCCGAGCGGCATCGAGCGGTATATCGGCAACACCCCGTCGTTCGGCCTGTCGGTCGAGACGCAGGAACTCGATCACTACTCCTCGGAGGAAGGTCTGCGCGTGAAGGACCTCTCGGTCACGATGCAGGTCGATATGAACGGGTCGCTCGTGACCGACAACATCGACCTCGACAACATCGCGATGTTCTTCTTCGGCGCGACGACCACCCAGACGGTGAGCGCGCTGACCGGCGAATCCATGACGGTCGCCAGCGCAGAGCCGGGCGGCTTCATCCAGCTTGGCACCTCGGCCACCCATGTCGCCGGCCTCCAGAACGTCTCGAACGTCACCGTGGAGGATTCGGGCGGCGGCGGCACGACCTACGTCGCGGGCACCGACTATACGGTGGACGAGGACCTTGGCCGTGTCGAAATCCTCGAAGACGGCAACATCGCGGACGGCACCGACCTGGACATCACCTACGATGTCGGCGCGCACAGCTACGATATGGTCGTGTCGGGCACCGACATCCTCTACGGCGGGCTGCGCTTCGTCGCCTTCAACGGCGTGGGGAAGAACACCAACTTCTACATGCCCAAGGTCGCCCTGCGCCCGAACGGCGAATACAACCTCAAGGGGGACGACTGGCAGCAGTTCGGCTTCAACCTGGAGGTGCTTGGTCGGGGGTCCCTGGAGCGTATCTACGCCAACGGCCGCCCCTACAACATCACCTGATCTGACACCAATAGGAGGAGCGCCCTATGGGTCTTCGTGACTTCACCCCGACGACCGAAACCATCCCGCTCCCGGGCGACGACTCGTTCGTTGTCCGGGGGTTGGCTCTGGAAGACATCACCGTCCTCGTCGGGAACCACTACGACACCGCCGCCAGGCTGTTCGACAAGTATGTCAGCGAGGCGGCGACGGACGCCGCCAGTGCGGCTCTGCCCTCGGCGAACTTCGGCGAGGGTGACATGCGAGGGGTTGCCCTCGACGCCTTGAAAGAAGCCCCGACGCTTCTCGCCGAGGTGATCGCCCGCGCGGCCGACGAGCCTGACCTTGTGGCGCAGGTTCGCCTGCTCCCACTCGGGGTGCAGGTCGCGGCGGTCGAAGCCATTATCCGCCTTACGCTCGAAGCGGAGGGCGGCATGGAAAAGCTGGTCGAGACGATCAACAAAGTGACCTCCAGTCTGGCCGGGCTGGGGGAGGATCGCTCTCGCTGAACGAATGGGTCATGGGCCTTCGGGGACAGGTTTCGTTCCTGATGGACCATGGCCACCCAAAGGCCCGGTTTTACCCCGTGCCGATGGTCTGGACAGAGGTGAGGCTTGTGCGGGAACGCATGAACCAAGAATTAGCCAGTGACGCAAGCCTCACCCAACTGGTGATCGCCTCGATCCTCTCGAAGAAGGCCGGGGCCAAGTTGAAGAAGCGATTGAGCGAACTGGCCCGGGGTTGAACCTAGATGACTGAGCGCACCGTCGATCTGGTCCTCCGCGCCAAGGATAACGCTTCTGCCGCCTTCCAGAACCTGAACGGGGCGCTCCAGGACCTGACTGGAATCCAGAAGAAGGTCGCCTCTGGGGCCGAACTCATGTCTGCCGCCGTGTCAGGCAGCGAGGCGGACATGAAGAAACTCACGTCGGCCCTGGAGAGCGGCAACGCCCTCCGGGCCGACGAAGCGTTCACCCGGATCGGTCAGGCCGTTGACCGGGTGGGCGCGAAGCTGAAAAGCCAGCAGTCCGAGGTCCACGAGAACCGGCAGGCGTATGTCGCCCTCGCCGGGCAGCTTGAACACGCCCGGGCGGCGCTGCGCAAGATGAACGAGGCCATCGGGCCGCGGACGCAGCAGGAGACGGCCCGGGTCGAGGCAACCGAGGCGGCGATCCGGGGGCTGGAGAAGCAGACCCGGCAAGCGACCACGGCGCTGAACAAGTCGCAGGCCGAACTCGACAGCACGACGCAGGACTACAACCGGCTATCGGCCGCCGCCGGCGTGGCGGAGGGGGCTGTGCGGCAGCTTGGCGCCGCGCAGCAGCAGGCCCTCGGAAACGCGGCGCTCGGCAACCAAGACCGACTGGCGCAGCGGATGCGCGAGAACGCGCAGGCCACGGTCGAGAACGCCCGGGCCGCCCGGGTGGCCGCCGCCGACCAGACCCGGCTCCGGCAGGCCCTGACCCAGAGTTTCCCGGCTGTGCGCCGGCTGTTCGCCGCGCTGCGCGGCGGCACGACGATGTTCCAGCGCGCAGCGCAGGGCACAAACCAGTTCGCCGACGCGGCGGACAGGGCCGCTCGCTCGACAACCTGGATGTCAGGGGAGGTGATCGGCGCGCGCCGCGCGTTCCGGGCCTTCTACGGGGACTCCCGTCGCGCCTTGTCCCTGATGCAGCGGATGCGCGGCGAGGTTCTGTCGCTGACCGCCGCCGTCGTGGGCTTCTACGGGACCTTCGAGCAGGGTCGCCGGATCGTCCAGGCATTCCAGGCAATCGAGGCCGCGACGAACCGGATGGAGGCGGCTGTCGGGGGCAACGCCGGCGTGGCCCGGCGGGAACTCGGGTTTCTCCGGTCGGAGGCTGACCGGCTCGGCTTCTCGTTCGAGACTCTGGCCAACAACTACTCCTCGTTCCTGATCTCGGGCCAGCAGGCCGGGTTGGGCATGGCCGAGGTCCGCGACATCTTCGTGTCTGTCACCGAGGCCAGCCGGGTTCTCGGCCTGAATAACGAGCGCGTCAGTCGCGTGTTCACCGCCCTGACCCAGATCGCGGGCAAGGGCACCGTCCAGATGGAAGAACTCCGCCAGCAGCTTGGCGACAACTTGCCTGGCGCGGTAGGCATCCTCGCGGAGTCTCTGGGCTACGGCGAGGACCGGCTGGACGAGTTCTATGACGCGGTCGAGAGCGGCGCGGTCGGCGCCAAGGAAGGTCTGCTTGCTCTGGCCGAAGGGCTGGACGAGACGTTCGGCGACCAGCTTGAAGCATCCCTGGAGACCGTGAACGCCCAGATCGGGCGTCTCCAGAACAACCTGTTCAACCGGCGGCTGACCGCGGCGAACTCCGGGTTCATCGACGGCCTGGAAACCCTTCTGGACGCGCTGAACGACTTCCTGTCGTCCGAGGAGGGCGTCGAGTTCTTCGAGCGCCTTGGTGCCGCAGCCGGGAACTTCCTCGAAATCCTGCCCGGCATCTTCGACCACCTCGACAAGATCGGGTTCGCGATCAAGGCGCTCGTGTCTCTCAAGGTCGCGCAGTTTTTCACCGGGATTCTAGCCGCGCTGGGGCCGTTCGTGCCGACTGTTTCTGGGGCGGCGGGGGCACTCACCCTTCTTTGGACCGGGCTTATGCGCCTCCCCGCTGCCGCCCGTGCCGCGGTTGCGGGGGCAACCACGGCCGCCGGCGGCTTCGCGGTCCTTGGTCGCGCGGCGGCGGGCGCCTTAACGGTCGTCCGGGGGCTTTTCGGCCTCTTGGCCGGGCCGCTCGGCTTCGCGGCGATCACGGCCCTGACCTTTGCCGCGACTTCGACTCTCGGGGGCATGGCTACCGAGGTTGACGCCACCAACCGGGCGCTCACCCAGCACCAGCAGATCATCGACCGGGTTCGCGCGGCCTACAACGAGGCCGAAGAAGCCGGCACCGACTGGATGGAGCGGCTGCGCAACGACACCGAAAACCTGTCCGAGGTTCAGGTGCGCGGCGCGCTCGCGGCAGCCAGAGAGGCCGCGCAGGAGTTCTCCGCCGCCATGACGGAAGCCTTCGTCACCGAAGGCGGGACTTTCGATTTCTCGCAGTTCGAGTTCGACGGGGCGTCCTTCAACTTGAACCCGGAGGTGGCGCAGCAACTCGAAAGGCTCGTCTCGACTTTCGATCCCGCCACCAACGACGTGGCGGAGTTCGAGGCGCAACTGACCTCTCTCGCTCGCGAGGTGAACAGTTCCACGTTCGACCAGTTCGCCGCCGATCTGGTCGAGACGGCCCGTGAAGCCCGGGAGGCCGACCGCAATGTCGAGGTGCTGGAGGCGACTCTGGCCGTTCTCCGGGGCACGGCGGACGCGGCACAGGTCGCGCTCGTGCAGGGCGCCGCGTCGGTCGGCCAGTTCGGCGCCTCTGCCGAAGCGCAGATCGGTTCGATCACGGCGTTCCAGGGGGCCATCGAAGGGCTGAACGGGTCCATCGGACGCCTCGTCGCCCTAATTCCGTCCATGCAGGCCGGTCTGCGGCTGGCGGACAACCTTCAACAGATCGAGAGCGCCTACGAAGAAGGTCTCGCCGAAGTCGAAGCGGCCGAGGCCGCCGCAGCCGCTCTCGGACCCGGAAGCCGGGAAGCAGAGGCCGCCTACGCCGAGGCCCAGAGACTGCGCGAGCAGTTGAACGACCGATACGAACAGGCGATCACAGAGACCACGACCGAGTTC
>CAZUVG010000040.1:0-12279 GCA_964623765.1 uncultured Roseicyclus sp. | reverse complement strand
CATCTTCTGCGTCCTCCTGATCGTGAACTTCATCGTCATCAACAAGGGCGCCGCGCGCATGGCCGAGGTGGGCGCCCGCTTCGCACTGGACGGGATGCCGGGCAAGCAGCTCGCCATCGACAGCGACATGGCGGCAGGCGCCATCGACCACGCCGAGGCCAAGGCCCGGCGCGAGCGCGAGCAGGCAGAGACGACGTTCTTCGGCTCTCTCGACGGCGCGTCGAAATTCGTCAAGGGCGACGCCATCGCGGGGCTCCTGATCACGCTGCTGAACCTGATCGTGGGGCTCATCATCGGCACCGCGATCCACGACATGCCGCTTGCCCGCGCCTTCGAGACCTACGCGATCCTGACGGTCGGCGACGGGCTGGTCAGCCAGATCCCCGCGGTGATCATCGCCATAGCCTCCGCCCTCCTGCTTGCCCGTGGCGGCGCCTCCGGGGCGACGGACACCGCGCTGGCCACGCAACTGGGCAAGCACCCCTCGGCGCTGGCGACGGTCGCGGTGCTCATGGCCGTGTTCGCCCTCGTGCCGGGGCTTCCGGTCCTGCCGTTCCTGATCGGCGCGGCAGCGCTCGGCGGCGCCGCATGGCTCCGCCTGCGACGGCTGCAGGAGGAGGCGGTCGCTGAACCCGCACCGGCCGCCACGGAGTCCCCGGCCCCGGAACGGGTGGGCGACCTGCTCGACATCGACGACATCCACGTCGAGTTCGCGCCCGACCTGGTGGGTCTCGCGCTCGACCCCGCGACAGGCCTCGACGCCCGCATCCGCAGCATGCGCGAGCACGTCGCCCGCGCCTTCGGAATCATCCTGCCCGAAATGCGGCTGACCGACCGTGCCGACCTCCCCGAGGGCACTTACTCGATCCGAATTCTCGGGGTGGAGCATGGAACCGCGACCCTCCGGCCCGGCCGGCTTCTCGTGCTGAAGGACGACACAGCCGACGCCCTGCCGCCGGGCGAGGACCTGCAGGAACCCGTCTACGGCGCGCCCGCGCGGTGGATCGACGCAGCCGCGCGCGAAGAGGCGGCGTTGAGCGGGCAGACGATCGTCACGCCCTCGGAGGTTCTCGCCACCCATCTTCTCGAGGTCCTGAAGCGCAACCTGTCGCGCCTGCTGACCCTGAAGACGCTGCAGCGCCAGCTCGACGCCTTCGTCACCATCAGCGACCCGGCCCGGGCCGAGGAGAACCGCCGCCTGCTCGACGAACTGATCCCCGACAAGGTCCCGCTAGATCTCCTGCACGCGGTCTTGCGGCTCCTGCTGTCCGAGCAGGTGTCGATCCGGAACCTGCCGCTGATCCTCGAGGCGATCGCCGAGGCCCGCGGCGGCGGCGCCCGGCCCGAGACGATCTGCGAGCATGTCCGCCAGCGGCTCGGCTTCCAGCTGGTGGCCGAGTTCAGGCGCCCGGACGGGAGCCTGCCGCTCGTGCAGCTCTCCGGCGCATGGGAAGACGTCTTCCTTCGTCACGAGGTCGGCGGCGAGAGCGGTCTGCCGGACGTAGCGCTGCCGCCCGAGGAGTTCGACGCCCTCGTGCGAAGCGTCGGCGAACAGGTTGCGCAGGCAGGCGAACGTGGGAGCTATCCGGCCGTGGTGACAAGCGCGCCGCGCCGCCGCTTCCTGCGCCTTGCGCTGCTTGCGCGTGGCATCCCGAACCCGGTCCTTTCCTACGACGAGATCGGCCTCGACGCGAAACCCGCGCTTCTGGGCGTGGCCGCGCCGTGATCGCTTTGGCCGACCATCTCCTCGCGCTGGCACAGGGCTGGCTCGCCGTAGCCGTCGGTGTCTTCCTGCGAGTCGGCGCCTGCTTCGTCGTGCTGCCGGGACTGGGGGAGCAGATGATCCCGATGCGCGTCCGCCTCGCCGCCGCGCTCGCCATGACCGCGCTGCTCACGCCCATGCTTCGCGGCGAGGTGGGCGCCGCGGGCCTCCTCCCGCCGGCAAGCGCCTTCGCCAGCGAGGCGCTCATCGGCCTCTGCCTCGGGCTCGCGCTGCGTTTCGTGGTCTACGCGTTGCAGACGGCGGGCGTCATCGCGGCACAGGCCACGTCGCTGTCCCAGATCATGGGCGGCGCCACGCCCGACCCGCAGCCGGCGATGGGCGCGCTCCTGTCGCTCGCAGGCATCACGCTCGTCGTCATGTCGGGACTGCACCTGCATCTCGTCTCCGCCTTCCTGCGCTCCTACGAGATCCTGCCGTTCGGACTGATGCCCGGCGCGAGCGATCTCGGCGCCTGGGGCGTGGCCCACGTCGGGGCCAGCTTCGCGCTCGCCTTCTCGCTCGCCGCGCCGTTTCTCGTGGCGTCGCTGCTCTACAACGTGGCGCTCGGCGTCATCAACAAGGCCATGCCGCAGCTGATGGTCGCCTTCGTCGGCGCGCCGGCGATCACTTGGGGCGGACTGGCGCTGCTGCTAGTGGCCGCACCCTTCATGCTGCAGGCCTGGTCCGGGGCCTTCGAGGCCGCGCTTGCCGACCCATGGGGCATACCCGGTGACCGATGACGACCAGACACCGGCGGAGAAACCGCACGAGCCCACCCCCCGCCGACTGGAGGAGGCGCGCGAGAAGGGCGACCTCGTCCGGTCCGCAGACCTCAACGCGGCGGTGGTCTACGCGGGCTTCCTCGTCTTCGGGCTCTTGATGGCGGGGTGGCTGTTCGAGGCGCTGGGCCGGCTGGTTCAGATCGCGCTGGCCCACGCCGATCCACTCTCGGAGCTGCTGCTCGGCGCGGGCGGCAGCGCTCCGGCACGCGCTGTCCTGGTTCCCACGCTCCTCGCCTCGGGGGCGCTGATGGTGGCCCCGGCCGTCCTGCTCGTCGTCGCGCTCGTCGCCCAGCGCGGCGTCGTCTTCGCGCCGGACAAGCTGGCGCCGAAGCTCTCGCGGATCTCTCCCGTGGCAAACGCGAAGCAGAAATACGGCACCGAGGGGCTGTTCCAGTTCGCCAAAGCCTCGGCAAAGCTCGCGATCGTGTCGGTCCTGCTGGGGGTCTTTCTCTGGGCGCGCGCGGACGCGGTGCTGAGCTCGATCCATGGCACGCCCGGCCAGGTTCTCGTCCTGCTGGGCGAACTCACGATCGAGTTCATGGCCGTCGTGGTCGGCCTCAGCCTCGCGATCGGTGCCCTCGACTGGCTGTGGGAGCAGGCGCAGCTTTCGCGGCGCAACCGGATGAGCCGGCAGGAACTTCGGGACGAGATGAAATCGTCAGAAGGCGATCCGCACATGAAACGCGAACGGCAGGCCCGGGCGCAGCAGATTGCCGGAAACCGCATGATATCCGACGTTCCGGGGGCGGACGTGGTCGTCGTGAACCCGACCCACTACGCCGTCGCACTGAAATGGAACCGCCGCCGCGGCGAGGTGCCGGTCTGCGTGGCCAAGGGTGTCGACGAGGTCGCCGCCCGTATTCGAGCCGTCGCCTCCGAGGCTGGCGTGCCCGTCTTCTCGGACCCGCCTGCCGCGCGCGCGCTGTTCGCCACCGTCGAGATCGGCGCACCAATCGCGCCCGACCACTATCCGGCCGTGGCCGCCGCCATACGCTTCGCCGACGAGATGCGCCGCCGCGCGGGCCGGCGCCGGTGAGACGGCGGCGCGGAATCGAGGATCGGAGGCTCCTTGACCTGGAGAGGATCGCGGACCTCCTGGCGCAGCGGGCGCTCCTGTCGCTGTCGGAGGCCCGGGCCCGCGTGGCCGAAGTCCGCGATGAGGCCGCCGCCATCGAGCGCCGACGGACACGGCTCGCCTCCGCCGCACCCGATCTCGCCGTCGCAGCCCGCGCAGCGGCGGCGGACGGGTATCTGCGCGCGAGGATGGCAGCTGCCAACCGCGAACTCGCCAGTTCCGAAGCCCGTGCCGCCGATCTCGGACGCACCGCCCGCTCGGCGATCGGCAGACGCGAGGCGGTCAGGGCGATCCGTCGCAGGTGCATGTGATGGATGGCCACACCGGTCCGCCCGCAGGCGGCCACGGCAGCCGACGGGTTTGAATGCCGGACCAGTTCGCTCCGTCACGGCGCTCGGTCAGCGGCCGGAACGACGCAGCGCCACCGTCCCGTTTACGCCTTGCCAGTTTCGGAACCCGTCAGGCGTCCTGCCGCGTGATGTCCACGATCAGCACGTCGCGCACCGTCGCGCCCAGCACGGCCCGGGCGGCATCCCGCAGGCCGGACCGGAGCGGCGCCATGACCGATGCCTCGGTGAACTGGCCGTCGAACCCGCCGGCATTGGCATGGGCGAACAGCACACGGAGGAACGAATCCCGCAACCTCGGTTCATGCTGGAAGACGGCGTCGCTGCCACCGGTGCCGATCTCGACGGTCAGCGCCATGACCACGAGCGATCTCATGGCCCCCTGCCGGACCACGGGCACGATGAACTGGTTGCGGAGCCGCACGTACTCCGTGCTGTCGGAGGCCGGTGTGACGTAGCCCGAGGACGATTCCGCGCGCTCGGCGCCATCGTCCGCTTCCGGCGCCGCGCCCGCAGGTTGCGCTTCGGCATTCTCCGTAGCCGCGTCCGCCGCGGGATCGCCGCCACCCAGGAAGAGGCCGGCGCCGATCCCTGCGCCAAGCCCCAGAACGAGCATTAGTATCGGGATGAGCAGTCGCATCGCGGACGGTCCCGTCAGAACGGCAGAAGGATGTCAGCGACCTGCTGGCCCAGTCGCGGCTGCTGCACGTCGCTGATCAGCCCGCGCCCGCCGTAAGAGATTCGCGCGGCAGCGATCCGGTCGTAGTCGATCTCGTTCCGGCGCGAGATATCCTCCGGCCGGACGTAGCCGGACACGAGCAGTTCGCGTATCTCATGGTTCACGCGCACCTCCTGGCTGCCTTCGAGCCGCAGTATGCCGTTGGCAAGCACATCGGTGACCGTCGCGGCGATGCGCAACGTAAGCTGTTCGTTGCGGCGCACCGCGCCGTTGCCCGCGGACCGGCTGGTGCCAGTGGCGCCCACGGCCTCGGCCATGCTCGCGCCGTCGGGAAGTCGCTCGTCGATCCGCTGCGGCAGCCCGAACAGGCCGGTTATCCCCATGCTTTCGGAGGAGTTGCGCCCGCGCTCGGAGCTGTTGGACATCTCGGCGCTGTCGTCGATCTCGATCACGACCGTGAGGATGTCGCCGCGCCGTTCCGCGCGCCGGTCGCCGAGCAGCGACTGGCGGCCGGAGGTCCAGAGGGAGGGCGAAGCCGCATGCCCGGCGCGGCGCGTCTCGGGCAGGGGGTCGGAATGCATGGCGAAGACCTCGTTGCCCGGCGCAGGCGAGGAGAACTGCGGCGCCTGCCCGACCGCCTCGAGACGGGCGCAGCCCGTGAAGGCGAGAAGCGCGACGAGGGCGAACGACCGAACCGTCATGGCGTCGCCCCGATCACGGCGAGTCCCGGCCCCGCGGCGACCGCGGCGACCGTGCTGCGGGAAGAGAGGTTGAGGATACGCAGCCGTTCACCCTGCGCCGCGCGGTCGAGTGCGCGCCCCTCGGTGACGATGCTGAGAGTGCCCTGCGCGTATCGCAGGGTCACGATATCGTTACGTCCGATCACCGCCGGCGGACCGACGTCGCCGCCCCTGATCGGACGGCCGGGATAGAGATTGACCCGCGCCTCAAGACCGACGGCCTCTGCCGGATCCCGTAGCGCGCCGGGCGTTTCGCCCGGCACCACCGCGACCTCGCCTGCCGCGATCACTTCGCCACCGCGGATCGTGGTCGCGGCAACCAGAGTCTCGGCGGAGGCCGGTGCGGCGGCGGCGAGGCAGAGCAGGAGAACGCGCAGCATCAGCGCACCTGCGTCGCGGCGCCGAGCATCTGGTCGGCGGCGGTGATGACCTTGGCGTTGAGTTCGTAGCCGCGCTGCGCCTCGATCAGTTCGGTGATCTCGCGCACGGCGTCGACCGAGGAATTCTCGACATGGCCCTGCCGCAACGTGCCCAGCCCGTCCTCGCCCGGTTGCGCTGCGAACGGCGCGCCCGAGGCCGCGGTCTCCACGAAGAGGTTCGAGCCGATCGCCTCGAGGCCCTGGTCGTTGTTGAACCCAACGAGCGTGATCTGGCCGAGGAGTTCCGGCTCGGGCCGGTCCGCGAAGCTCGCGTAAACCTCGCCGTCGGCGTTGATCGCGACGTCCAGCGCGTCGTCGGGGATGGTGATGCCCGGCATGACCTCGTAGCCGTCCGAAGTGACCATCAGGCCGTCGCCCGTCCGCCTGAACGCTCCGTCGCGCGTGTAGCCTGGTGCGCCCGAGGGCAGCGTGACCTCGAACCAGCCGCGCCCCTCGATGGCGAGATCGAGATCGCCGCCGGTCGCCGTCAACGAGCCTTGCGCGACGTTCACGGTCACGGCCGCGGCGCGAACGCCGAGGCCGATCTGGACGCCCGCCGGAACGATCGTCCCGTCCGCTGCCGAGATCGTGCCGGCCCTGGTCACCTGCTGGTAGTGCAGGTCGGCGAAATCCGCCCGGCGCGCCGAGTAGCCGTTGGTGGACATGTTGGCGAGGTTGTTGGAGATGACCTCGACGCGCATCTGCTGCGCGCTCATGCCCGTCGCGGCGATGTCGAGTGCTCTCATGGCGGGTCCTCCGGGGTCAGGTGCGCGCGCCGACGGTGCGCAGGAAATCGCGGATGCGGCCATCCTCGGCATCGAGGAAGCTCTGGCCAAGCTCGTAGGCCCGCTGCACCTCGATCATGCGGGCGATCTGGGCGACGGGATCGACGTTCGAGGCCTCGAGCGCGCCCTGCACGAAGCGCGCGCCGTCGGCCGGCTCCACGCCCGAGGGGGCGGTGAACAGGACGCCGGCCTGGCGTGCGAGTTCTGTTCGATCGACGGGCGCCCAGGCCCCGATCCGCGCGACGGGCTGGCCATCGGCGGCAAGGGTCCCGTCGGCACCGAGCGACACCGACCGCGCCGTGCCCGGAACGAAGACTGGGGCACCGCCGGCGTCGAGCAGCCGGTGGCCGTCCGGGGTGACGAGATCGCCCGCCGCGTTGCGGATGAAGTTGCCGGCCCGGGTCAGCGCCTCGCCCGTCGGGGTTTCGACGAGAAAGAACCCCTCGCCCTCGATGGCGAAGTCGAATTGCCCGCCAGTCTGCGTCAGCGCGCCCTGAACCGGCGAGATGCTGCGGCCGGCGGCCTTGCCCATGGACAGGCTTGGTGCCTCGCGGCCGGTCGCGGCGACATGTTCGGCGAAGACCACCCCCTCGGCACGGAAGCCGGTGGTGGCCATGTTGGCGATGTTGTTGGCGACGACCTGCATCTCGCGCATCAGTCCCGACTGGCGGGTGAGGGCGACGTATCCGGGGTTGTCCATGGCCGCTCACATCCCCTCGATCACGGGCACGAGCATGTCGGCGAAGTAGCCGCGCAGCGTCTCGGTCATGAAACCCATCGAGATCCAGAAGACGACGACGATGGCCGCGAGCTTCGGCACGAAGGTTAGGGTCATCTCCTGGATCGAGGTCAGCGCCTGTACGAGGCCCACCGCGATGCCAGAGACGAGCGCCGCGCCGAGGATCGGTGTCGAGATCACGACCGAGACCCAGAGGCCCTGTCGAAGCGTGTCGTAGAAGATCATCTCTTCCATGAGATCAGACCGGCATCCTGAGGATTTCCTGATAGGCCTCCACCACGCGGTCCCGGACGGTCACGGCCGTCTCGACGGCGAGTTCCGTCTGGGCGAGGGCGAGGACGAGCGAATGGGGGTCGGTCCCGGTCGTGACGGCGGCCCGCGCCTGTGTCTCGCCCTGCTGCAGGGTCGCGGCGAAGCTCTCCACCGCGTTGGCGAAGGCCGCATTGTCGCCGGCGCCCTCTGGACCGGGACGGATCTGCGGCCGGGACTGCGCGTAGGCGGCGCTGGCGAGGCTGTTCGCGATGTCCATGATGCAGGCTCCGGATGTCAGCGGCGAAGGAGTTCGTTGAGAGACGAGGACATCTGCCGCAACTGGTCGAAGACGCGGAGATTGGCCTCGTAGCTGCGCTGCGCCTCGCGTGCGTCGGCGAGTTCCACGACCATGTCGACGTTGGAGCCGAGGTAGTGACCGCTGTCGTCGGCCATCGGATGGCCCGGGTCGTGGATTCGGGGCAGTTCGGTGCGGTCGAGGCTGACGGGGCCAGGCCGGACCGCACCGGGCGTGGCGCCGGGTCCGGCCGCGGCCTCGAAGGAGGCGACCTTGCGGCGGTAGCCAGGCGTGTCGGCGTTGGCGACGTTCTCGGACACGTGCTGCAGCCGCTGCGCCTGCGCGCGCATGCCGCTAGCCGCGACGGACAGGGCTGAACTGAAATCGGTCATCTCGCGCACCTCCCGCCGTCACTGACGTCCAAGGCTGGTACGAAGGATGCCGAGCGCCGCGCCGTAGACGCGGAGCGCGCGGTCATGGGCGCGCTGCGCCTCGATCCCGCGGAGCATCTCCAGTTCCAGCGAAACGGTGTTGCCGTTGGGCGAGGCGGGCGTCCCGGCGTCGACCTCCCGCAGAGGAAGGTCGCCCTTGCGGAGTGCCTGGGCAGGGCTGCTGCCACGCATCTCCAGGCTTCGGAGGGTTTCCGAGAAATCGGCGAGGTCGCGGGCGCGGTAGCCGGGTGTATCGGCATTGGCGATGTTCCGGGCGACCACGGCCTGCCGCGCGGCGGCATGACGGGCCTGCGCGCCGGCGAGCGTGAAGATCTCGAGCCTGTCGAACATATGGGCTTCTCCCAATTCGGCTACACGGATGCTTAAGGGAGATTCCTTTAGGAACGGTTTCGGGCGCAGGAGGCGCCGGAGGCCATGTGCATGACGGCAGAACGCGCAGATCCCTTCACCCCGCTCGCCGCCCGGCTGCGCGCCATCAGCGCCGCGCACGACCTTGGCACGGTGCAGGCACTGACACGGGGCCATGTGGACGTCTCCGGGCTGGAACGGGTGGCGGCCATCGGCGACCGGGTGCGCATCGGCGAGGCCGCTCTCGGGCAGGTGCTGTCCATCCATGCCGACGGCTGCCGCGTGATGATCGAAGGGTCGGCCGAGGGGCTGAGGCTGGGCATGCCGGTCGCCTGTCTCGGACGCCCCAGCCTCGCGCCGTCGTCGAAGTGGCTCGGCCGCGTGGTCGATCCCGATGGCCTGCCGCTGGACGGCCGCCCGCTCCCACGCGGCGACGATCCTCGCCCGCTGCTCGCGCCGCCGCCCCGGCCCGCGCTGCGGCGCGGCCTCGGGGAGCGGCTCGGGACCGGACTCGCCGTCTTCGACACGCTCCTGCCCTTGGTGCGGGGGCAGCGGATCGGGCTCTTTGCCGGCTCCGGCGTCGGCAAGTCGCGCCTTCTCGGCGCGCTCGCGCAGGGGATCGACGCCGATGCCATCGTGATCGGCCTGGTCGGCGAGCGGGGGCGCGAGGTGCGGGACTTCGTGACCGGCACGCTGCCCGCGGAGGCAAGGAAGAAGGCGGTGGTGATCGCGGCCACCTCCGACCGGCCGGCCCTGACGCGGGCACGAGCGGCGCTGGCCACGATCGCCGTGGCGGAACATTTCCGGGACGAGGGCCGCCACGTCCTCCTGCTGACCGATTCGATCACCCGCTACGCCGAGGCGCAGTCCGAGATCGCCGCGGCGGGCGGCGAGCCCTTCGGACCGCACGGGTTCCCGGCCTCCATGGCGCAATCCCTCATGGCGCTCTCCGAACGCGCAGGGCCCGGCGAGGACGGGCAGGGCGACATCACGGCCGTGTTCTCGGTGCTGGTCGCCGGGTCGGACATGGAGGGTCCGGTGGCAGACGTCATGCGGGGGGTTCTCGACGGCCACGTCGTCCTGTCCCGAGAGATCGCCGAGCGCGGGCGCCATCCGGCAATCGACCCGCTCGCCTCGGTCTCGCGCGCCCTGCCCGCGGCTGCATCGGAGGACGAATTGCGGCTGATCGCGCGGGCACGGCAGCTCATGGCGGCCTATGCGCGGGCCGAGCCGATGATCCTGTCTGGTCTACATTCACCGGGCGCCGACCCGGTCACCGATGCCGCGGTCGCGGCCCGGGACGCGCTCGACGGCTTCATCGGCGAGGTCTCGACCGGTGAGATCTCCGGGAGCTTCGAACGGCTTGCCACCATACTCGATGGCGAGGCGATGCCCTCGGTTTGATACGAGAGCCGCGGCCGCGCGGTCATGGCACCGCAATCCCGGTAGCGACACGCGATGCCTCCAACGGCAACGGGGATATCGGCGGACGGATCGAGCCGGCATCGGTGATGGCCACGGGACCTTTCTTGAGGAAGCACGCGCTACTCGCGGTTGCCCGTCTCCCGAAGCCGAGATGCGCGGAACCGGCGGTAGCCGAAGGGCGGTAAGCGCCAACTCGGATCGACACGGTCCCGCTGGAAGTGCGGGCGCAGCGCCCCGCTCGTCGCGCAACGGCGGTCATGCCGACGCACTCAGAAGTGTCAGCGCGACGACACCCGGTGTCGTTGCCTGTGGCCCCTGCGCCAGTTGAGCGCGGAGCGTGAAGGATTTCACGAGTTCGTCCATCGTTCCAGGATCGGCGAAGCGGGAAATCTCCGAATGGCCCAGAACGCGCCGCGACGCGTTCCTGAAGTCCTCCACCTGCCGGTCGAGATCGAGCGCTCCGATCGAGGTCGGCAGGCCGAGGGCGGTCTCGAAGACCTTGCGCAGGGGCGGGTTGCCGAGAACGCTCAGCCAGTTGGCGACGTCCGACAGGCCGCGCGCGGCAAGGTCGGGCAGTTCGCGCTGCGCCGTCAGAGCGAGCCGGAGGGTCTCGTCGGTGGCACCCACCGCGCGTTCGAACTCCTGCCGGTCGAATCGCGCGAGGATGCGATCGGCGAACCCCGGCGAGGATGTGCGCGGCGGCAGCGGCGTGCCGAAGGCGAAGGCCTCCGAGAACTGCCGGTAACGCTTGTCGGAGAGACGGTTGGACAGGGCGCCGGCATCTGCCGTGCCTTCCGCCAGCACCTGACGGATGAAGGCGCGGTTCGGCAGGTCCTCCTGCAGGCCGAAAGCCGCGAGTGCGACGCGCAGGAGCCGGTAGTCGGACACGAGTTCGTCCGCCGAGGCAACCTTGCCGATATTCTCCCTGAAATACGCCCGGTCACGCGCCTGGATCGGCGTCTCGGCCATCCGCGCGACCTGGTCGTCGAGGGTGCGGACGAGGTAGCGCCAGCCGGCATAGCCGGTCGTCGGAACGACCGCGGACATCGTCACGCCCGCGTCGCGGCGAAGAGCCTGTCTTCGCGAGGCAGCAGCGCCCGCAGCGCCCTCAGCGTCTGGTAGACCTGGCCCTCCACGAGGGTATCGGTGGCACGTGCCAGAAGCGCCCGGCTGTCGGGATCGATGAAGACCTGGCTCAACTGCTCGATGCCGCGAAGCATCTGGGTACGGGCCTCGTCCGGATCGGCGTCGCCCGACAGTACGAGTTGCGCGATGTAGCAGACGCGCCGGACCGGTGTCGTCACCTCCTCGGGATGAAGCGCGTCGCGCAGGCGGAGAATGTTGGCGTTGGGCGTCACGATGCTCAGCCTCGTGCGCCGGTCCCCGTTCTCGATCACCGCGCCGTTGACCAGCACCCGTTCCTTCGGGCCGAGCTTCAGGACGAGACCGGTCATGGGGCGTGGCCGTCGCCGGAGAGGCCGCGCATCACGGCCGTGTTGACCTCGATGAGGGGCGGCAGTGCCGACGGGTCTCGAAGCGCGCGCGCGCTCTGCTGCAAGGAGAATGCGGCGAGCGAGATGAGCTGCGCGCGGAGCGGGTCAGGCAGGGCGTTGAGGTCCGAGGCCAGGTCGGCCGCCAGAACGGTCCAGAGCCGGCGGTTGTCGTGCACGGCCTCGGCCCGCTCGCGGATGGGAGCCTCCTTGCGTGCAGCGCGTACGAGGCGGGCGGTGACCTTCTGAAAAGCGGCGTACTCCGTGGCGCGGCTGGTGCGGAATGGAGCCGTGGCGGAATAGGCTGTCTGTGCGAGCATCGTGGTGGACAAGTGAGTCTCCTGGGGCGTGAATGGATCGCGACGGGGGCGTCCGGGCGAAGACCGGACACACGCCGCGCCCTCAAGTTGCGCGGGCCTGCAGCCGGAGCGATGCGGCCGCCGGGAGAACCCGGCGACCGGAAGGCGTCAGCGGAAGAGGGCCAGGATGTTCTGCGGCGCCTGGTTGGCGATCGACAGCGACTGCGTGGCAAGCTGCTGCTGCACCTGTAGCGCCTGGAGGCGGGCCGACGCCTCCTCCATGTCGGCATCCACCAGCGCGCCGATGCCGGTGTTGAGCGAATCCATCAGTTGCCCGACGAAGCCCGACTGCGTCTCGATCCGGCTTTCGGCGGAACCGAAGTTGGCCGC
>CAZUVG010000039.1:0-12433 GCA_964623765.1 uncultured Roseicyclus sp. | reverse complement strand
CCGCTGATCGCGCAATACGCGCTGAATTTCGGGCCGGCGGAGTATTTCGCGCTGATGCTGCTGGGGCTGGTGGCGGCGGCGTCGCTGTCGGAGGGGCCGCCTGCCAAGGGTCTGGCGGTCGTCACGCTTGGCGTCGCGCTGGGCTGCGTCGGAACCGACATCTACTCGGGCGCGCTGCGCTACACCTTCGGCATGCTCAACCTGATGGACGGCCTGAACCTGATCGCGCTGGCCATCGGGCTGTTCGGAATCGCCGAGATCATCTCGACGGCGGGACGGAAGGAGCCGACGCTGGTCGGCAAGGATTCGGTTCGGCTCAGGGCCATGCTCCCGACCAAGGACGATCGCCGCCGCTCCTGGCGGCCCGTGCTGCGGGGTGCGGGGTTCGGCTCGTTCTTCGGCACGCTTCCGGGCACCGGGCCGTCCATCGCGTCCTTCGTCGCCTATGCATTCGAGAAGCGCATCTCGCGCAACCCCGAGCGTTTCGGCAAGGGCGCGATCGAGGGGATCATGGCACCCGAGTCGGCCAACAACGCGGCCGACCAGACGGCCTTCATCCCGACGCTGGCGCTTGGCATTCCCGGCAGCGCGACCATGGCACTGATGCTGGGCGTGCTGATCATCCACGGCATCCAGCCGGGGCCCAGCCTGATGTCTCGGGAGCCCGAACTGTTCTGGGGCCTGGTCATGTCGTTCTGGATCGGCAACCTCCTGCTCCTGATCCTGAACATCCCGCTCGTCGGTCTCTGGGCACGGCTTCTGCTCGTGCCCTACTACATCCTCTACCCGGCGGTGCTGGTCTTCATCTGCATCGGCACGCTCACCGTCCAGCTCAACATCTTCCACGTCTGGACCGTAGCGGCCTTCGGCCTGCTGGGCTACGTGATGCGCGTGCTGGGGTTCTCGGCGGCGCCGCTGCTCCTTGGCTTCGTGCTCGGGCCGCTTATGGAAGAGCACTTCCGCCGCGCGATGCTGATCTCGGCCGGCGATTTCGGCTTCTTCTTCGACCGCCCGATCTCGGCCGTGGTGATGGTGCTGACGGGGGTGATTCTCCTGCACTCCCTCTGGCGGACAGTGATGGCACGGATGAGCCCGAAGGAAGGGGCGGCTTGAGGCGGGGCAAGGCTCAGCCCTGGATCAGGCCGCGGTAGATCATCAGGATCGCGCCGAAGCTCAGCGCGGCGCGATACCAGGTGAAGTAGTCGCCGTCGCTCATCCGGTCGGTCACCTTGCCCCCGGCGAAGCCCGCCGCGAGGCCGAAGGGCAGGAGGATCGCGGCCTCGATCAGGATTGCCCAGGTGATGTGGCCGCCCGCGCCCAGCATGGTGGTGCGCCACGTCAACACCACGGCGATCAGCAGGATCAGCGTGCTTCGGAACTCGTGCCTGTCGGTGACGAAGACCCGGATGTAGAGCGAGGCGAACGCGATGGAGGCCGCGCCCACCACGCCCGCGATCAGGCCGGTGAGCGTGCCGAAGGTCGGCCCCGCCACCCGCTCGTGCCGCCGTACGAACGGGTGGAGCGGGTCGAGAAGGCGAAACTGGTCCATGACCATCGACATCAGGATGATCGCGCCCGCGAGCGCCGTCAGGTCCGGCCCGCTGAGTTGGCCGAAGATCCAGACGCCAAGGATGACGGAGGGCAGGATGAAGATCGCGAGCCGCAGGACCAGCTGGCGCCGCCCGTGCCGGATGCCGTGCGGCATGAGCTGGATATGTGTCAGGAGGTTCGAGACCGCGGCAAGCACGACGGCGTGATGCGCCTCCGTCACGAAGGTGCCGCCCACGATGAGGAGCGGCACCGCGCCGAAACCGAAGACGCCCTTTATGAGAAATGCCGAGGCATAGACGCCGGCCAGCGCCGCCACCTGCAGGACGGTCATGTCCTCGAAGACCGGTATGCCCGCGATCATCAAGACCGAGCCCGCCCCGTTCCGTGGCGGCGGGACGACGGCGCCGGGACGGCGAGGTGCCTTGCGCTCGCCTGCCCGCTCATGCGCTCTGGTAGCCGAGGATTGCCTTCAGCTCGGTGAAGTCCTCCAGCCCTTGGACGCCCTGCTCGCGCCCGTTGCCGGACTGCTTGTAGCCGCCGAAGGGCACGTCTCCGCGTGCCGGCGCGTAGTTCAGGTAGACCCGGCCGGCCCGCAACTGCCGCGCCACCGCGCGCGCCCGGTCGTGGTCGCGTGAACTGATGTAGGCGGCGAGTCCGTAGACCGTGTCGTTGGCGATCTCGATGGCGTCCGCCTCGTCGGCATAGCCGATGAGGGACAGGACAGGGCCGAAGATCTCTTCCTGCGCGATGGTCATGCCGTTCTGGACGTCGGCGAAGACCGTGGGCCGGACGTAGTAGCCGCGGTTCATCCCCTCGGGGCGGCCCGGACCGCCGCAGGCCAGCCGCGCGCCTTCGTCGATCCCGGTGCGGATCAGGCCCTGCACCTTCTCCCAGTGCTGCGCGCTGACCAGCGGGCCGAGCTCGGTGCCCGGCGCGCGCGGGTCGCCCACCTTCATGCTCTCGGCCGCGCGGGCGGCGATCCCCGCGGCCTCGTCCATCCGCTCGCGCGGGACGAGCATCCGCGTGGGCGCCTGGCACGACTGGCCGGTGTTGCGGAAGGCGCGTTTCGTGCCGTCGGCGACGGCCTGTTCAAAATCGGCGTCGGGCAGGATGAGGTTCGGGGACTTGCCGCCCAGTTCCTGGTGCACACGCTTGACCGTGTCGGCCGCGGCATGGGCCACCGCGATGCCGCCTCGGGTGGAGCCGGTGAAGGACACCATGTCGATTCCGGGATGGCGCGACAACGCCGCGCCCACCGTCGGCCCGTCCCCCTGCACGAGGTTCACGACCCCCGGCGGCACGCCTGCCGCCTCCATCGCCTCGACGAGGAGCACGGCACTCAGCGGCGAGACCTCGGACGGCTTCCAGACGCAGGTGCACCCGGCGGCGAGGCTGTAGGCAAGCTTCGACGCCGCCTGGTTGAGCGGCCAGTTCCACGGCGTGATGAAGGCGCAGACGCCGACGGGCTCGCGCACGACGAGCGATGTGCCCACCATCTCCTCGAAGGCGTAGCCGCGCACGATCGCCGCCGCGCGTTCGAAGCGTTCCCGCGCCATCTTCAGCTGCACGTTTCGCGCGAAATCCTCGGGCGCGCCCATCTCGGTGACGACGGCCTCTGCCAGCGCGTCGGTGCGCGCGTCGTATTCGGCGACGATGCGTTCGAGCAGGTCTGCACGCGCGGCGGGCGACGAGGCGGCGAAGCCCGGGAAGGCACGGCGCGCGGCGGCCACGGCCTCGTCGACGTCGGCCTCGGAGGCGAGCATGATCGTGGCGGCGACCTCCTCGGTCGCGGGGTCGACGACGTCGAACGGCGTCCCGTCCCGCGGCGCGCGCCACGCACCGTCGACGAAGATGCGGTCGATGTTGGACATGCGGGCCCTCCCCTCGGGCGGCGGCTTGGACGGGGCCGCGGGCCCCGGCGCGCTTGCGGCCGCAGGTTTTGTCGGACATAATACGTAATACGTTTTTGCCCCTCGGGCAATCGGCTTGCACGAGCGGAGGGCGACCATGCGCGATGCACGGACACGGCAGATGGCCTACGGGTCGGATCTCATGGCGCAGGCGCTGCGCGATCTCGGCGTGGAGTATGTCTTCATCAATCCCGGCTCGAGCTTCAGGGGCCTGCACGATTCGCTGGTGAACTACCTCGGCGACGAGAGCCCGAAGATGGTGCTGGCAACGCACGAGAACACCGCTGTCTCCATGGCGCACGGCTACGCCAAGGCCACCGGCAGGACCGGCGTCTGCATCCTGCACAACCTCGTTGGGCTGATGAACGGCTCCATGGGCATCTTCAACGCCTTCTGCGACCAGGTGCCCCTCGTGATCCTCGGCGGCAGCGGGCCGGCCGACCCGGCGCAGCGGCGCTTCATCGACTGGGCGCATTCGGCGAACACGCAAGGCGACCTCGTGCGGCCCTTCGTGAAGTGGACGGACGAGCCCGCCACGCTCGACGGGGCGATGGATTCGATGCTGCGCGCCTTCCGCATCGCGGGCACTGCGCCGAAGGGACCGGTCTACGTCTCGCTCGACGCCGGCCTGCAGGAGGAGGAGCTGGCCGAGCCGCGGGAGACGGGTGCCGCGCTGCCGCGCTACCGCCCGGCGCCGCCGATCCACCCCGATCCGGACGCGGTCGAGCGCGTGGCGCGCGCGCTTCTCGCGGCGGAGAAGCCGCTGGTCGTCTGCGGCCGCCTTGGCACCGAGCCCCGCGCGACCGAGCCTCTCGTCCGGCTGGTCGAGGCCACGGGCGCGGCCTATCTCGACGACCGCACGACCGTCTGCTTCCCATCGCGTCATCCGCAAAATCTGAATGGCGACAAGGCTTTGCGGAGCGAATCTGACCTGATCCTCGCGATCGACGTGCAGGATCTGACGCTGGCCACAAAGGGCTACGGCTCGGGACGCAGCAGTATCATGGGCACCGGCGCCGGGGCGGGCACGGCGACGATCGTGGACGTGTCGCTCAACGACTACTTCGGAAACTCCTGGAGCCGTTTCGGCGGACCCACGCCGCCGCTCGACGACCAGATCCTCGCCGATCCGCTGACGTCCATCCACGCTCTGGCCGACGCGGTGGAGCGGATCGACGGCGATGCCGCGCGCATCGCGGCGCGCAGGGCGGAACTGGCCGAACGCCACGCGGCCATTCGCGAACGGCAGTCCGGGACGCTGAAGGGCCGCGCGGGGGAGCGCCCGATCTCGATGGAGAAGCTGACCCACGAGGTCCACGAGGCCGTGAAGGACGAAGCCTGGCGCCTTGTCGTGCGCAACCACAGGACGTGGCGCGACGGATACTTCCCGTTCGGGGGCGCGGGCGACTACCTCGGCGGCGACGGCGGCGGCGGGGTCGGCTACGGGGCAGGGGCGGCGGCCGGCGCCGCGCTGGGGCTCAAGGGCACCGGCGTCCTGCCCGTGGCGATGGTGGGCGACGGCGACTTCCTGATGGCGCCGGGCGGCATCTGGTCGGCCGCGCACATGGGCGCGCCGCTTCTCATGGTGATTCTCAACAACCGGTCCTGGGGCAACGACGAGCTGCACCAGCGCGAGGTCGCCCACCAGCGCGGCCGCGACCCATCCCGCGCCCATATCGGCCAGCGCACGGAGGCGCCGGACGCCGATCTCGCCGCCGTGGCGCGCGGCCACGGCGCGTGGGCGCCGGAGAAGGTGGAGGACCCCGCGAAACTCGCCCCGGTCTTGCGCGAGGCGGTCGCGCGGGTGAAAAGGGGCGCGGTCGCGGTGGTGGAAGTCGTCACCGCGCTGGAATAGGCGAGGCATGGACAGCGCACGCGACACCGGGGAGGACACCGCCACGGCGCGCGCGCGGCTCGCCGTCGAGCGGCCGCCGACACTTCTGCGCGACCAGGTGCTGACCAACCTGCGCGAGGCGATCGTCACCGGCCTCTACCGCCCCGGACAGCGGCTTCTGGAGCGAGAACTCTGCGAGATGCTGGACGTGAGCCGCACGTCGGTCCGCGAGGCGCTGAGGCAACTCGAGATCGAGGAACTCGTCTCCGTCGGCCCGCGCGGGCGTCCCTACGTCACCGAGATCGACGCCGAGACCGCGCGGGAGATCTACGCCTTCCGCGTGGTGCTGGAGCGGGCTGCGGTGGAGGCCTTCGTCGCGCGCGCGCCCGAGGCGGCCTTCGACGATTTGCAGCGGCTGAGCGACGCCTTCGCCGCGGCGCTCGACCGTGGCGACGTCATCGCACGCCTGCAGGTCAAGGCGGCCTTTTACGAGACGCTCTTCGGTCACGCCGGCAATCGGCCGATGCACACCGTCTTCATCCGGCTGTTCAACCGCATTGGCTTCCTGCGCGCCCGGTCGCTGCGCCGGGCCGACAATGCCGCGCATCGCTCAGGCGAGTTGCGCGAGATCGTCGAGCGGATCGCCGCCCGCGACGCCGGTGGCGCGCAGGCGGCGATCGCGCGACACGTCGAATCGGTCGGCGAGATCGCCGTCCGCTACCTCGAAACGGCAAGAGAGGAAGACCGCGATGGCTGACGGGTTCTGGGAATTCTCGCTGAAATTCTACGATGACGCGGGCGTGCAGCAGGCCTGCCTCGACTTCCAGGACGGGCATGGCGGCGACGTGAACGTGATGCTCTTTCTGCTTTTCCGGGCCCGCGACGGGGGGGCCTACGGGCCGGCTGGGGTCCGGGCGCTCGATGCCGCCATCGCGCCCTGGCGGGAGGAGATGGTGCGCCCGATCCGCACCTTGCGACGCGCGCTGAAGACCACGCCCTACCTTCCGGATCCCAAGGTGCAGGAGAGTTTCCGGAACAAGATCAAGAAGGTGGAGCTCGACGCCGAGAAGCTGCAGCAGACGGTTCTGGAGGGCAACGCACCGCCGCCCGACGAGACCGGGATCGACCCGCGCGAGGCCGCCGCGCGCAGCCTCGCGGCCTATGCCGCCGTGCTCGGCACCGAGTTGCCGCAGACGCTTCGGGCGGTCTTCGTCGACAGGTTCGCGGCGGTTGGCTGACCGCGGCCGCGGCTACTTCTTGTCCATCCGCTCGAGGCTTTCGTCAGGATCGACGCTCGTCTCGGGCTTGAGCCCCGGCTTCTGAAGCTCTGCGCTGATCCGGCCGTTCTCGAGGTAGTCGCCTTCCGCCGCACGCTTCGCCGCGGCATCCCAGACCTCGTGCCATGCGCCGAGCTGGTAGCCGTGCCAGGGAGACTGGGGCGTGAGACGCGGCAGGCCCATTTCCTCCCAGATGACCTTCGCGCGCTCCATGTATTCGCGCGCGGGCAGCGCGAGGGGTGGCATCGGCGCCTTCATCGTCGCGTCGATCAGGAGCGTCGAGTCCTCCTCGCCGGCATGCTCGCGCTTGGGCCCGTGGCCCTGGCCGCGATGCTCGAGCGTCTGCACGTCCTTCACCGGGTTCGCGCGGTAGGCCATCGCCCAGAGGATCGAGTCGGGGCTGTCCACGTCGATGTCGTCGTTTACCGCTATGCAGATCTTGCCGCAGTCGCCCTTGAAGTAGGCCGCGCCGTAGAGCGCGCGCCAGATCTCGGTCGGCGGCGTGTCGGGCTCCATCGTGATGACCGTGACCCGGAGCAGGCCCGTCAGCGGTTCGTGGAGCGACACCTTCTTCACGCCACGGATGCTCATGGTGGTCTTGAGGTGGTGGTAGAACAGCGGCTCGTAGGCCACGCGCTTGATGACGCTCGACTCGCTCGGCGCGACCTGGCTGATGTAGCTCGGGATCACCGCGTCACGGCGGCGGGTGACCGCCGTGATCCGCATCGGCATGTTGTATTCCTCGAGCGCGACGTGCCCGTGGCTTTCGCCGAAGGGGCCCTCGGGCTCGACCTTCGTGACGTCCACGTAGCCCTCGATCACCACTTCGGCCTCGGCGGGCACCATCAGGGGGACGGTGCGTGCCCTGGCGACATTGATGGGTGCGCCGGCAAGGCCGCCCGCGACGGTGAACTCGTCCACCCCGACGGGCAGTTTCTGCGGACCCATGAATGCGACGTAGGGCGGGCAGCCCAGCACGATGGCCACCGGCATCTCGCTGTCGCCGCGCGCCTGGTGCTTGAGGTAGTGCTGGTAGCCGCCCGCGCCCCCGATGCGCGTGGCCATGCGCACGACCAGCCGGTCGGGCGCCTTCAGCCCGCAACGGTAGGTGCCCATGTTCTGCACGCCGGACTCGGGATCGGCGGTGATGACGTTCGTCGCGCTCAGCGTTGGCGCGCTGTCGAAGCCGGGCGTGGACACCGGGATGGGCAGAAGGTCGAGGCCGTGGCCCTCCTCGCTCAGGATCGCGCCTTCCTCGACGATCTCGTGGCAGGGCGCGTCGGTGACCTCCCGCGGGGGGACGGGCTTCGCGATCGCCGCGTCCCACTTGGCGCCGATCTCAGCCACGTCGCAGCCCATGCCGGCGGCGTAGATCGCCCGGTTGGCGGCGAGGCCGCCGACGATCACGGGGATGTCGTACTTCCGGCCCGCGCGGTTGCGGATGTTGGTGAAGAGGAAGGCCTTGCGGTCCTCCTCCTTCAGGCCGCCGGTGAATTGCCAGCGCACCAGCGGGTGCATCTCGCTGTCCTTGTCGATCTCGCGGTCGACCCGCACCAGGAGGCCGCGTTCCTCCAGAAGCGCGACATGGTCCTGCAGGTCGCGGTAGGGCGGTCTGGGGGTATCCTTCATCGCGTCGTTCCTCCCTCCACGCTCAGTCCTCGTCCGTGTCGCCCGCCCGGGCCGGTGCGGAACCCTGCCACCGCTTCACCGTGCCCGCGTCGACGCCGACGAGGTCGAGCGCGCGGCCCGCGAGATGGTCGACGATGTCCATGACGCTCTTTGGGTGGTAGTAGGTCCCCATCACTGCCGGCATCACGATGGCGCCCGACCGCGTGGCCTGGTCCATCAGTGCGATATGACCGGCATGCAGCGGCGTCTCCCGGAACAGCAGCACGAGGCGGCGACGCTCCTTCAGCGCAACGTCCGCGGCCCGGGACAAGAGGTCGCCCGCCTGACAGGTCGCGATGGAACTCAGCGTCTTGACCGAGCAGGGGGCCACGATCATGCCCTCGTTGCGGAAGGACCCGCTGGCGATGCTGGCGCCGATGTCCTTGAAGTTGTGCACTTCGTCGGCCAGCGCGTGGACCTGCTCGGGCGCGTAGTCGGTCTCGATCCGCATGGTCCTGATGGCCGCCGGCGACATGACCAGGTGCGTCTCCACGTCCGCGATCGGGCGCAGGAGTTCCAGCAGGCGGATGCCGAGGATCGTGCCGGAGGCGCCGCTGATCCCGATGATGATGCGCCGGTTAGCCATGGGCCGTTTCCCCTTCCAGTCTTGCCGCGAACCCCTCCAGGAGGGCTGCAAACTCGTCCCCTGCCTCCACCGAGGACAGGTGGGCCGCCTTCAGCACGGCAAGCTCGGCGCCGGGCCTGAGTGCCCGCATCTCTTCGGCGCGGGCGACCGGCGTCGACTGGTCGTGCGCCCCGGCGATCAGGAGGACGGGGCCGTCATGGCTTTGCAGCGCCCCCGTCAGGTCGGCCGCGGCAAGCGCGGCGCAGCACGCGGCATAGCCCTCGGGCGATGTCGCGGCGATCATCATGCGCACGGCCTTCGTGTTTTCGGGGTTGGCCTGCATGTAGGCCTCCGTCAGCCAGCGCGAAAGCGTCGGGTCGACGAGGTCCCGGAAGCCGCCCGCCCGTGCTTTCGCGGCGCGCTCGTGCCACATCGCCGGCGGCGGGAAGGTGACGGCGGTGTTGGCGAGCACGAGCCCCGCCACCCGGTCCGGCGCCATCGCGGCCATGGCCATCGCCGTCGCACCGCCCAGCGACAGGCCGCAGAGGACGGCGCGCTCGAGCCCGGTTTCGTCCATGACAGCGAGGGCATCGCGGGCAAGGTCCTCGATGGAGCAGTCACCGGCGATCACTTCCGACCGGCCGTGCCCGCGCGCGTCGAAGGCAACCGTCCGCCGCGAGAGCCGCGACCGGACGCCGTCCCACATCGAGAGATCGGCGGCTAGCGAGTTGAGGAAGAGCACGGGCAGACCGCCGCCGTCCCATGCGGAGACATGGACACGATGCCCGTCGCCAAGTTCCGCTGTGCCGGCATCGGCGCTCATGCCTCCGCCCCCTGCTTCGGCGCGGCGACATGCTGGCGCAGGTCCTTGAAGAAGCTCTTCGTCAGGTGCTTGGCGACGGACTTCAGGATGCGCTGGCCGACCCCAGCGACCAGACCCCCGATCTCGCCCTCGCCGGAATAGTCGAGGCGGCATGTCTCCGGGCCGGTCTCGACGATGGCGAATTCCGCCGTGCCCGTTCCGGTCCCGAGCGATCCCTCTCCCGAGACGGTGATGCGGCAGCGTTCCGGCGGTTCCTTCTCCGTCAGCGCGATCCGGCCCGAGAAGCTGCCGCTGACGGCGGCGACCTTCAGTTGCAGTTCGAGGTCGTAGGCATCGGGCGCCGTCTCGGTCATGCCGCGGCAGCCCGGGATGCACTGCGTCAGCACCTGCGGATCGTTAAGCGCGTTCCAGAGCTCCTGCCGGCCCGTGGCGATCTCCTCGCTTCCGGAGAGGTCCATGTGCATGTCGTCGTCCTCCTGTCAGAGCCCAAGAAGGCCCTGCGCGATGCCGCCCTCGATCCCGTCGCGCTCCGCCGTCGACAGGCCGGCCGCGTCGAGGATGGCGCGTGGCGCCGGGTCCCCGATCGGGAAGGGCATGTCGGAGCCCAGCATCACGCGCTCCGGCCCGACCGTCTCCAGCAGCAGGCGCAGCGCGGCGGGGTCGTGCAGGAGCGTGTCGTAGTACATGAGCGACAGCGCCTCGCGCGGGTCACCGAGGCTCTCGTCGAGGGACGCGTTGCGGGCGAGACGGCCCAGCACGTAGGGCAGGGCGGCGCCGCCGATGCCGACGAGGATGCGGGCGTTCGCGTAGCGCTTCACGTGACCCGAGTAGATGATGCGCGAAACCGCGATCAGCGTGTCGGTGATGCGCCCGACCGCGTTTGCCATACCGTAGTCGTGTACCCTGTCGTCCCCCGCATCGAAAACCGGGTGGATCGAGACCACCGCCGACAGTTCATCGGCGGCCTGCCAGAACGGATCGAGCGCGGGGTCGTCCAGAACGCCGCCCTTCCCGAATGGCTGGGTGCCGATCATCGTCCCGGCAAAGCCCTCGGCCATCGCCTCGCGCAGCACCTGCGCCGCGCGGTCGCCGTCCTGCAGGGGCACCACGCAGAGCGCCCGGAACCGGTCGTTCGACGTCTCGACGGTCTGTTTCAGGTGCCGGTTGATGGTGCGCGCCCACTCCGTCCCTTCCTCGTCCGGAAGGTCGTTGCCGAACATGTCGAGCCAGCCCGCGATCACCTGCAGGTCGATCCCGTTCTCGTCCATCCAGTCGAGTCGTCCGGGCATGTCCTTCAGGAAGGCCGCGACGGGACGTGTCGGCTTTCGCCCGGCGAAGGAGAAGGCGAGGCTGCCCTTCGCTTCGATCAGCCCGACCGAGGGGAAGTCCGCGCGCCGGTCCTTCAGCTCCTCAAGCAGCGAGGGCGGCACGTAATGGGCGTGGGTGTCGATGATCATGCCGAGTTCTCCGCTCCGGCTATGGCGTCTGAAATGGTGCTCATGCGCAGGGGCAGCTTGTCGAGCGTGATCCCCCATGGCGACAGCGCGTCCTGCACCGCCCCCGAGATCGCTGCCGGCGCACCGAGATAGCCGCTCTCGCCCGAGCCCTTCTGGCCGAACTCCGTCAGGGGCGACGGGGTGCAGTGGTTCACGATCTCGATCTCGGGCACCTCGTGGGAGGAGGGCATGAGGTAGTCGAGGAAGCTCTGGGTCATGAGCTGCCCGCCCTCGTCGTAGGCGAATTCCTCCAGCAGCGCCGCGCCGATCCCGTGGGCGATCCCGCCCAGCGTCATGCCCCGCACGATGTCGGGATTGATGACCGTCCCGCAGTCGTGGCCGATCACGTAGCGGCGCAACTCGGGCCGGGCGAGCACCGGGTCGAAGGCCATGAGCACGAGATGGAACTCGAAGGAATAGCAGGGATACATCTGCACGCGGCCGTCCTTCGGCAGCGCCACGCCGGTGGGCACCTGCTGGATGTGGGAGGCGGCGAGGCCCGGGTTCGTGCCGGGAGGCAGATCGTGGAAGCGCCGGTGGGCGATGTCCACGACCTCGTCCCACGTCACCGTCCGTCCGTCGGGCCCGGCAACGCCGCCGTCGCTCCATGTGGCCGCACCGGTCTCGATGCCCAGCACGTGCGCCCCGATGGCGACGATTTGCCTCTTGAGATCGCGGGCCGCCTTCGCCGCCGCGCCGCCCAGCATGATCGCCATGCGGCTGCCCACGGGCGAGTTGCCCGGCAGGCTCGACAGGCTGTCGGGGCGCGTCACGCGGATGCGGTCCGGGTCGATGGCAAGCTCCTCGCCCACCACGGTGGCCGCCAGCGTCTCGTGACCCTGCCCGGAACTCGTGGTGTGGATGGCGACAGTGACGTCGCCGAGCGCGTCGATCGTTACCCGCGCGCCCTCCATCCATGTCGAGGTGCGGTTCTTCTCGTTCAGCAGCGGTTCGAAGGAGGAATTGCCGCCCGAGGGTTCGAGGCAGGCGGCGATGCCGATGCCGGCGCACATTCCCTCGGCCCGCAGCCGGTCGCGCTCGGCCTTCATGGCTTCGTAATCGGCGTGGGCCAGCACCTTGTCGATCACGGTATGGTAGTCACCGCTGTCATAGCTGCTGCCCGAGGGGATCGTCCACGGAAACTCCTCGGCCCGGATCAGGTTGCGGCGGCGCAGATCCAGCCGGTCCATGCCCAGATGCGCCGCGACGCGGTCCATCATCGTCTCGATGGCGTAGTTCGTGGGCGATTGGCCGAAGCCGCGCACGGCCTCCTGCACCGCCTTGTTGGTGGTGACCGACATGGCGCGGT
>CAZUVG010000038.1:0-12498 GCA_964623765.1 uncultured Roseicyclus sp. | reverse complement strand
GAGCCCACGTCGCCTGTCATCAGCCAGCCGTCGCTCAGGGTCTTCGCCGTCGCCTCCGGGTTGTTCCAGTAGCCCGGCATGACGGGTGCGCCACGGACCATGATCTCGCCGGTCTCGCCCGGCGGAAGCGGCCGCCCCTCGGCGTCGCCGATGGCGATTTCCACCGCGCTCTGCGCCCGCCCGACGGAGGCAAGGCGCTCGCGCCAGCGGGGATGGGCGCGGTCGGCCACGTCGGCGCGGGAGAGCGCGGTGATCGCCATGGGGCATTCGCCCTGACCGTAGATCTGGACAAACTTCGGGCCGAACCAGTCCACGGCCTCCTCGATGTCGGCGCGGTACATCGGGCCGCCGCCGTAGACGATGGTGCGGATACCCTCGCCGCGCCGGCCGGCGGTCTTGGCGGCGTCGACAAGGCGGCGGACCATCGTGGGCGCCATGAACATGGAGGTCGCGCCATGACCCTGCGAAAGGTCCATCACCTCGGCCGGGTCGAACACGCCGGAGGCGGGCACGATGTGCGCCGCGCCCATGCGGACGTGGATCGGCGCATAGATCCCGGCCCCGTGGCTCATCGGCGCGGCGTAGAGCGCTGCGTCCTCCGCGGTGACCGGGTCGACGTCGACGGGATAGCACAGCGACGTCGCGGCAAGCATCCCGTGGGTGATCCGCACGCCCTTGGGCTTGCCTGTCGTGCCCGAGGTGTAAAAGAGCCAGCAGGGATCGCCCGCATCCCGCGGGACGGTCTCTGCGGCGGGCGTCGTGCAGAGGATCTCGAAGGTTTCGGAGCCGATCTCGACGGACGGAACCTCCGTCTCCGCAGCGAGGCCCCGTGCGAGGTCAGCGCTGGCGAAGCACAGGCGCGCACCGGCATCGCCGAGGATCCAGGCGGCCTCCCTGGGGTGGAGCCTGGCGTTGATCGGGACGGCAACGGCGCCCGCGCGCCAGATCCCGTAGAAGCAGGCGAGGTAGTCGGGCAGGTTCTTCGCGAAGATGCCGACGCGGTCGCCGGGTGACAGTCCGCGCAGCGAGAGGGCGGCGGCGAGGCCAGCGGCACGCCCCGCAAAGCCCGCGTAGTCGGCCACGACGCGCTCCCCCAGACGCAACGCTGGCCGCCCGCCCATCGCCTGCGCCGTCCGGTCCAGCCAGAGCGACAGGTTCATCGCCCCTCCTCCCATTCCTCTCCCCCGAAGATCAGCACGCGTCGGCCGCCGCGGCAAGTCCCGGCGTCACGCGGGACGGCCAAGGCCCGCCTCCTCGAGTGCCGCGCATGCGGTCGCGCGGTGGCGTGCAGGCAGCCGGGACATGAATTCGGCGGAGAGTTCGGGCCATTGCGGGGCAACTGCGAGGTGACGGAAGCGGTGGTAGTGCAGGAGGCGTGCCGCTCCCGCGCCGCCAATGTCCTTTCGGCGCGCGAGCGAATAGTTCCAGGTCTCGTCCAGCACCTGGGCCCGGTAGCCGAAGCGCGCGAGCGTGAGCGGCAGGGTTATCTGGTCGAGCCATGGCCGCTTGCCCCCGATCGGGCAGTCGCGATCGAAGTCGAGCGCCGTCTCCAGCCAGCGCTCGGCGAAGCGTGGCTCGGCCGCGTCGGGAAAGGCCACCAGACCCGCGTTGAAGTAGGGCACGAATTCCCGCCTGCGACCGCGCAGGAGGCGGATGCGGGTCTCGGGCATGGGCAGGCCGAAATGTGCGTAGGCCCGCGGCCAGCGGTCGTCGTTGCCGCCCCAGGTCGCGACGCCCTCGGGGGCCGCGGCCACCGTGTCGGCCGGCAGGTCGGCGAGGGCGTCAAGCGGACGGAGGCAGACCATGTCGGTGTCGAGGAAAACCGCCCGATCCGTGTCGCGCAAGTCGCGGGCGGCAACGATCTTGTTGCCATGGGGATAGGGGCGGCGCCAGTCGGGCGGATCGGGCAGCGGGCGCAGCGCGACCCCGCAAGCCTCGAAGAGGTCGCGGGTCAGCGGTGCGACGTCCCCGATGCGCGACCGCGGGACATAGGCGAGCAAGCTCGGCATGCCATCGCCGGAATGCGCGCGGGCCAGAGATACGGCGAGAAACCAGCCCTGTCTCTCGAGCCGCGGCCCGTCGGCCACGAACAGGACCGAGAGGCTTCGCGGTTGCTGACGTTTCTCCATGCCTCCCACCTTCCGCGCCAGCCGTCAGGGGGCGACGAGGATCGCCCTGAAATCGTTCACGTTCGTCATCGTGGGCCCCGTCACAACCTGCCCGCCGACCGCTCCGAAGAAGCCGTGCGCGTCGTTACGGGCGAGCGCTCTCTCCGGGTCGACACCGGCCGCACGCGCCGCCGCCAGCGTGTCGGGCCCGATCAGCGATCCTGCGACCTCGGCCGCACCGTCGACGCCATCGGTGTCGCAGGCGATGGCGTGGATGCCGGGTGCGCCTTCAAGCGCCAACGCCAGCGCCAAAGCGTATTCCGCGTTCGGCCCGCCCACCCCGTTGCCCCTGCGCGTCACGGTCAGTTCCCCGCCCGACAGGATCACGCGCGGACCGTGTGCCGCAAGGGCGCGCTCGGCATGGTCCCGGGCGATCTTGCGCGCCTCGCCCTCCACGGCATCGCCGAGCATGTCGATGTCGTATCCTCGCGCCCGGGCGATCTCTGCCGCCGCCGCAAGCGACTGGGAGGGCGCAGCGACGATCACGTTCTCGACGCGCGAGAGGCGCGGATCATCGGGGGGGAGCGGATCGCCACCCTCCTTCAGAAACGCCGCGATCGAGGGCGGTGGCGTCACGTCCCAGCGTTCGAGGGCGGCGAGGGCGCGGGACGCGTCGCCCTCGTGGCCGACCGTGGGGCCGCTCGCGATGTCACCGGGCCGGTCGCCGGGAACGTCCGAGATCAAAAGGGCCAGCATCCGCGCAGGGTAGGCCGCCGCCGCGAGACGCCCGCCCTTCACCGCCGAGATCTCCTTGCGGATGCCGTTGATCTCGCCAATGGGCGCACCCGAGGCCAGCAGGTCCCGGGTCAACGCCTGCGTCTCGCCCAGCGTGATCCCACGAGCCGGCTGGTTCAGGAGGGCCGATCCACCGCCGGATATCAACGCGAGGACGAAATCATCGGGTCCGCAGTCCCGCAGAAGCTGCAGCATCCGGCCCGTCGCCGAGCAGCCCGCCGCGTCGGGCACCGGGTGCCCCGCCTCGGCGATCTCGATACCCCGGCAGGGACGGGCATATCCGTAGCGCGTCACGACCAGACCATCGCAGGGCCCCCAGGCGGCCTCGACCGCCTCGGCCATCCGGGCGCTCGCCTTGCCGGCGCCGACGACGACCACACGGCCCGGGGGACGCTCCGGCAGGTGGGCGGCGAGGCAGCGCATCGGGTCCGCCGCCGCCACGGCCGCATCGAACATCGCGCGAAGCAGGTCTTCCGGTGTCATCGGCCCCTCTTTTCCCCGAGCAGCGCCCGCAGGTTGCCGCGTCTTATCGCCATTGCTAGCCACAGTGGCATCGGGGCGCCAGACCAGCATTGCCCGAACCGCCTATCGGATACGTCCCGGCATCTTGCAGAAGAAGTCGCGGCCAACACGGGTCGGCAGCCGGAATGGCGGTTCCCATCGGCCGTCGCCTGTCATATCAGGATACCTGAATATGACCCGGCGAACGGGCCGGGCCGCAAGGGAGGAGAACCGATATGCCCGTGATGACCCGCCGCGCCTGTCTCGCCATGACCGCCTCGGCGTTGCTACTGCCGCGCGCCGCCTTCACTGCCGAGCGTCTCGACCTCGGCAGTGGCGAACTCGTCACGCTGAGCGACGGCAACCTCACGCTGCCGGCCGACTTCATCTTCGGACCAGCGCCGCAGGAGGAACTGTCCACGCTCGCCGCCGCGTTCGACATCGACCTTGGCGCGCCGCTCACGCCACCCTGCAACGTCACGCTCCTGCGGATGGGTGACCGGCGCATCCTGTTCGACGCGGGCGCCGGACCCGCCTTCCAGGCAAGCGCGGGCCGGCTGTGGGAGGCGCTCGACGCCGAGGGGCTTTCGCCCGACGACATTACCGACGTGATCTTCACCCACGGCCACCCGGACCACCTATGGGGCGTGCTCGACGATTTCGACGAGCCGCTCTTTCGCAACGCGGCACACCGGATGGGGCGGGCGGAGCGCGACTACTGGATCGATCCCGAGACGCTCGACACGATCGGCGAGGCGCGGGCGAGCTTCGCCGCGGGGGCCGTCCGCAGGCTCGGGGCGATCGAGGACATGCTGGAGACCTTCGAGGACGGCGACGAGGTGGTGCCCGGCGTCTCGGCGATCCTGACGCCGGGGCATACGCCGGGGCACATGGCCTTCGAGGTGAACGCGGGCGGTGAGTCTGCCATGGTCATCGGCGATGCGGTCGGCAACGACCACGTGGCGCTTGCCCGGCCCGAATGGCCCTCGGGCGCGGACCAGGACGTGGAGACCGGCATCGCCACCCGGACGCGCCTTCTGGAGCGGCTGGCGGCGGAGCAGATGCCCGCGATCGGTTTCCACATGGGCGGCGGCGGAATCGGCCGGATCGAGGCGGCGGACGAAGGCTATCGCTTCGTCACCGAGCTCTAGGCGGGGGCCGGCCGCGCTGCAGCGGCGCGGTCGAGCAGCATCGACGTCGCCATGCCGCCGGCCCAGATTGACGCGCCCGCGACCCATGCCGTGAGCGCCATGATCGCGCCGCCCGAGACGGCGGCGCCCACGGCGCAGCCGCCGGCCAGCATCGCTCCGAAACCCATAAGCACTGCGCCCGCGATGTAACGCTCCATCGGGGTGTCGGGCCCGAAGCGCTGGATCTTCCATTCCCCGGCGAGAAGCGCCGCGATGCCCGCGCCCGCGAAGACGCCGGGCACGAGGCCAATGCCGAAGGACAGCGGCACGGAGCGCTGCGTGACCAGCGCCATGAGCGTGTCGGTGGCAGGCCCGGTGAAGGTGACGCTCGACACCGCCACGATCTCGAAGGCGGCCTGCGCGATGGAATAGGTCAGGACCCAGCCCAGCGTCACGGCGATGCCGACGCCCATTCCTGCGAGTGCCGCGTCCATTCGAACGCCCTTCCGCAGCGCGAGCGCGAGCGAAACGACGAGGAAGGCGAGTGCAACGAAAAACAACGCGGGCCGCGAGATCCCGAGCGCAAGCATGAGGTCGCGTTCCGGCCCGTTCACGAGCCAGATCTGCGACAGTCCCTCCCGCGCGGGTGCGAGGACGCCGCTCAGCGCGGATTGTGCGACCAGCGTCAGCAGCAGGCCGGTCACCAGCGCCCGCAGGTTGCCCGTGGCCGACAGGACCAGCAGCCGGCTCGCGCAGCCGCGGGCCAGCACCATGCCGATGCCGAACATGAGCCCGCCGATGATGGCCCCCGAGAGGCTGCCGGCGCCCGAAAGCTGCCGCGCGTCCGACACGTCCAGAAGACCTGCGAGGATCGCGCCCTGCGTGAAGACGAGCGCGGAGGCGAAGGCCACGAGCCAGATCGACATGCGCGGCCCCAACTGGCCCCGCGAAAGCTCCACCGTCGAGGCACGAAGGCAGAACTGCGACCGCTGCGCCGCGACGCCGAACAGAACGCCCGTCACGAGCCCGGCGAGCAGCAGCACCGTGCCGTCTCCGAACGTGTCCAGAAGTGTCGCGACCATGGGCCTTGCTCCGTCCCGCCCCCGGGGACGGCTTACGCCCGCACCGAACGTCCCGCGTTGATGCAGGTCAAGTGGCCGACCGTACCGGATTCCAGCGCGTTACATGCCCCGGGCGGACAGGATGATGGCGTCGAGCATGGCCTCGACCTCCTGCATCGGCCCCTCGGGATAGGCGCGGTGGCCGACGACGATGTTCCCTTCCCGCTCGGTAACGAAGATCGAGTAGGGGCAATGGGCGATGTTCATCGGGTCGGCCTCCATCGCACGCCGCGAGACGGCGGCGGAGCAGAACAGGAATATGTCGGCGTTCTCGAAGATCATCTCGTCCGCGCCGACGTCCTCGGCGGTGCGGTTCAGCATGTCGCCGACGTGGGAGACGTAGTCGATGACCAGCCCGCGGTCTACGATCGCGCTTTCGATGGCGAAGGTCGCGTCCTCGAAACTGCCCTGGAAGTCGTAGGTCACCACCTCCTGCGCCTTGGCCCCGCCCGCGAGGGCCATGGACGTGCCGAGAAGGAAGGTTGCGATTGCCGTCCGCATCTCTGGGATCTCCTCGAATGTGAAAGGGGGCGGATGATCCGCCCCCTCCTGAATTCAGCCGAACATGTCGTCGATGATGGCGTCGTACCAGCCGAGGCTCTCGCGGTAGGTCTCTGCCCGGACCTCCTCGCTCTCGCCGGTCTCGCTGATGAAGCTCGACGTGGAGACGATCCCCTCGTCCGAGGCCTCGTAGGTCGCGCCGACCTTCACGCCGTCCTCGGTGTCGATCAGCGACCAGCAGGTGTTGGCGAAGCGTGGCGGGAAGGCACGGCCATCGGTCAGCGCGGCGATGATCGCGTTGGACGCGACCTTGGCCTGGCTGTTGGCCGAGAAGCCGGACTTGGGCATGGCGCCCTGTGCCGCGCTGTCGCCGAGGACGTGGATCTCGGGATCCATCTTGCTGGACAGGTCGTAGGCCGAGACCGGCGCCCAGTTGCCGTCCACCAGTCCCGCCTCGTGCGCGATCAGGCCCGCCTTCTGCGCCGGGATGACGTTGCAGACGTCCACGTTCTCCACCACGCCGTCGATCGTCAGCGTCATGGCCTCGGGGTCGACCTCGACGTTGTCGCCGCCGAAGTCGGGTCCGATGCGGGTGATCATGCCCGCGTAGTGCTTGTTCCAGCCCTCCTCGAACAGCGCCTGCTTGGAGAAGTTGGCCTTCGGGTCGGCGATCAGGATCTTGGCGGTCGGATTGATCTCGCTCAGGACGTGGGCGACCATCGACACCCGTTCGTAGGGACCGGGCGGGCAGCGATAGGGGTTCGGCGGAGCGACCATCGCGTAGGTGCCGCCCTCGGGCATCGCCTCGACCTGCGCCTTGAGAAGCTCGGTCTGGCTACCGGCCTTGTAGGCGTGCGGCATCGCGTTCTGCGCCGCGAGCGACCAGCCCGGCACGCTGTCCTCGACGAAGTCGATGCCGGGGCTGAGCACCAGCCTGTCGTAGGGCACCGAGCCGCCGCCGGCGAGGCGCACGGTCTTTGCGTCCCGATCCACCGCCGAGGCCCAGTCATGCACCACATTGATCCCCATCGCGGCGATGTTGCCGTAGGAATGTCCGAGGCTGTCCATCTCGCGGAACCCGCCGAGATAGAGGTTCGAGAAGAAGCAGGTGTAGTAGGCCCGCGTCGGCTCGATCAGTGTCACGTCGATGGCGCCCTCGCTGTCGCGGGCGATGTATCGCGCGGCCGTGGCGCCGCCCGCGCCCCCGCCCACGACGACGACTCGCGGCCGCGACTGGGCGCGGGCGATCATCGGCGCCGACAGCGTGGCCGATGCGGCCGCGACGGTGCCGAGGAATGTGCGTCTATTGAAAGTCATGTGTCTCCTCCCTGTTTGAGCCTTGTTTTGTTCTGGCGCGCTGCGAGGGTAGCAGAATTGCGCGCCCCGCGTCTTGGCTCAGTTGTCGGCTTCGGCGAAAAAGGCCGCGAGCGCCGCGATCTCCTCGTCACCGAGGCGGCCGGCAAGCGTGTTCATGACCTGGTGCTCGCGCTCTCCCGCGCGATAGGCGGCCATGCCGGCCACGAATACCTCCGCCGGCAGACCACGGATGGAGGGGATGTCCTCGCCACCTTCGCCGATGTGGCAGGACGTGCATTCCGACGAGAGATACTGGCCGTAGGGCACGTCGCCCTCGATCTCGAGTATCGCGGCGACTTCCGGCGTCGGGCCGGTGTCCACGCCCGTTTCCGCCGTTGCACCTTCTTCTACAAGATACGCGATGAGATCCTCGCGGTCCTGCGCCGCGTTGATACCGCGGAAAACCATCGAGGTGCCGGGCAGGAAGGCGCGCGGATTGGCGAGGTAGCTGTCGAGCGCCGCTTCCGTCCAGGCCGGGATATCGGCGCTGCGCTCGAGCAGCGCCTGCGAATACCGGTACCCCTCGGCGCCGCCCAGCGCGCGGCCGACGATGCCGTTGAGATGCGGGCCGATCCGGTTGATGGCGCCCTCGCCGATCATGTGGCAGGCGGCGCAGGGACGGTAGATGATCTCGCCCCTCCCGGCATCGCCCTCGGCATGAACGCCGCCCGCGAAACCGCAGGCGGCGACACCGATCATCGCGATGCGTGAACCAACCCTCATTTCACTCCATCGTTCCGGTCGCCTCGATATACGCGAGAACGGCCGCGATATCCTCCTCCGAGCGCAGGCCGCCGAAGGCCATCCGGTTGCCGCGGATGTAACCGCGGGGATCGGCGAGATAGGCGGCGAGCGTCTCCTCCGTCCACACGAGACCATCTTCGCCCGCCTCGCGCAAGGCCGGCGAGTAGCGGAAGCCCTCGTGCGTGCCGGCGGTCATGCCGATGATGCCGTTCAGGTGCGGACCGACACCGTTGCGCGCGCCCTCTCCGATCTGGTGGCAGGCGGAGCACTGGCGGAACACGCCCTCGCCCGCGGCGACGAGTTCGGGATCGGGTCCGGTATCCTCGGGTTCCGCCTCGGCGGCAGCCTCCTCGACCATGTCTTCCTCTTCGGACTCCGGCGTCACGTCGAGCACGGCGGCGCGCATGGTGATCTCCACGTCGTCGCGGCAGTCCGTCATGCAGGGCTCGCGCGTGAACTCCGGGATTTCGACCTCGTCGCGGTCGTCCATGAAGAAGCCGCCCTCGTTGGGCATCGCCACCTCGAGGAAGTTCTCGTCCGACAGCTCGAAATCGTCCTCCACCATGTTGTTGAGATACATGATGTAGGCGGTGATCGCGTAGACCTCGTCATCGGTCAGCGACTGCGCGTTGCCGTAGGGCATGGCGCGGTGGACGTAGTCCCAGACCGTCGAGAGATACGGCCAGTAGGAGCCGATGGTCTTCACGGGGTCCTCGCCGTCAAGCGAGCCGAAGCCACCCGAAAGGACCGGCCAGCGGCCCACCGCCTCGCCGAAATAGCCGTGGCAGGCCGAGCATTGCTCGATGAACACCTCCTCGCCGGTCCAGACGTCGCCGGAGCCCACGGGCAGGCCCTGGCCGTCCGGGCGGATGTCGATGTCCCAGGCCGCGATCTCCTCGGGCAAAGCCGCGCGCCCGAGGCCGAAGCCGCCTTCGCGCGACGGCGCGGGGGTCTCCTGCGCGATGGCGTGGATCGAGGTCGTGGCGAGCAGGGCGCCGGCGGCAAGAATGATGGTGCGCATGGGTCAGCCGACCTCCACGTTCTCTGCCTGTCCGCTTTCGTCGACGGCCCAGGTCTGGATTCCGTTGTTGTGATAGATCGAGTTCTCGCCCCGGAATTCGCGCAGCTGCTCCTTGGTCGGCTGCACGTAGCCGGTGGAGTCCATCGCCCGGCTCTGAAGCATGAGCGGCCGGCCGTCCCAGTCGAACTCGTAGTAGAAACGGTGCATCGACTTGTCGAGGCTCGGGCCCGACATGCGCGCCTGGTGCCAGTTCGCGCCGCCGTCGAGCGTCACGTCCACGCGGGGGATGGTCCCGCGCCCGGACCATGCCACGCCGGTGATGACGGTCGGCCCCGGCCCGTGCGTGATGGGCGCCTGCGGGCTGGGGTTCGTGATGACCGACTTGGCATCCATGACCCAGGTGAAGCGGCGGGCATCGCCGCGCTCAAGCAGGTCGGTGTATTTCGACGTCTCCTCGCGGTGGTGCCAGGGCTGGTCGCCCACCTCGATCCGGCGGAGCCACTTGACCCACATGTTGCCTTCCCAGCCGGGCACGACGAGACGGACGGGATAACCCTGCTCGGGCCGCAGACGCTCGCCGTTCATGTGCGTCGCCACGAGACAGTCGTCGAGCGCCTTCTCCAGCGGGATGGACCGCGTCATGGCGGAGGCATCGGCGCCCTCGGGCAGGATCCAGGCGGCGCTGGTCTTTACACCCGCCTCTTCCAGCAGCAGCCGCAACGGCACGCCCGTATAGACGACGTTGTGGATCATCCCGTGCGTGAACTGGCAGCCGTTGAGCTGCGCGCCGCGCCACTCCATGCCGGTGTTCGCGGCACATTCGAGGAAGTAGGTCCGGTTCTCGCGCGGGAAGCGCGCGAGGTCCTCCATCGTGAAGACCATCGGCGTGTCCACGAGACCGTTGATCATGAACCGGTGCATCCCGGGATCGATATCCGCGATGCCAGCGTGGTGCCGCTCGAAGCAGAGACCGTTGGGTGTGATGATTCCTTCCAGCTCGTGCAGCGGCGTGAAGTTGACGGAGCTGACCGTGTCGGCCGTCAGCCATTCAACGTTGCGACGGACCACGTGCTCCTCGTGCGGCGAGGGTGTTCCGTAGGGCGCGAAATCGACGCCGGGGCCCAGATACTGCGTCCACGGCTGCATCTCCACGATCGCGGGGTCCGGCGCGGCCTGTGCATGGACGAGCCGCCCGGTGGCAAGCGCGCCGGTGGCCACCGCCGCGCCGCCGAGGAAGCGGCGGCGGGAGGACGAGAAGTCTGTTTCGTCGGTCATGTGCCTTCCTTTCGTCGCTGCGTGGGTCGCGGGCGGGATCAGCCGCCGATCACGTCCACGGTCTCGTTCGGTTGAATCTCTACCGTGCCCTGGGCGCGGATGTGGTCCTCGACCACCTCCCAGATGGGCGGGCCCTCGGTGCCCTCGTTGACGCTCGCCCAGCCGGCCACGACGTAATTCTTGTCGGCCTCGATGGCCTCGCCGGTTTCGAGCAGCGTCATGTCCGTGATCCGGTCGCCCATCTCCTTGTGGATGTCGATGCGGTAGCCAAGGCCGCCGATGCGGACCATGTCGCCACCCTGCTGGTAGTAGGGATCGGGATTGAAGATGTTCTCGGCCACGTCCTCGAAGATCGTCTTGAGCATCTCGCCCGACATCTCGGTGCGGTAGGCCTGCGGATAGGACATGGCGGTGACGTTGTAGATGTCCTCCCGCGTGATGTCTTGGCCGGGTAGGATCGCCGCCCCCCAGCGAAAGCCGGGCGACAGGGCGATCTGCGCGTCGCGCTGGGAGATCAGCGCGTTGCAGATCACGTCATCCCAGGTGCCGTTGAAGTTGCCGCGCCGGAACAGGAGCGAGCCGGACTGGCCGATGACCTCGGACATCTCTGCCTCGAAGGGGGCGCGGGTCTCGGCGACGAGAGCGGCCATCTCCACATCCGGCGCGATCACGTCGGAGAAGATCGGGATCAGACGGTGGGCGATCCCCTGCAATCCGCCGTCGCGCACGTCGAGGTCGACGCGGCTGACGAACTTGCCGTGGGACCCGCTCGCGATCAGGAAGGTGTTGCCGACCTGCAGCGGCTCGGGCAGCGCATCGTGGGTGTGGCCCGTCAGGATCACGTCGATGCCGGGAATGTCGCGGGCGAACTTGCGGTCCACGTCGAAGCCGTTGTGGGAGAGAAGGACAACGACCTCCGCGCCAGCCGCCCGCACCTCCTCGACCACCTCCGCGATGCGATCGCGGCGGAGGCCGAAGGAGTATTCGGGGAACATCCAGGAGGGGTTCGCGATCGGCAGGTAGGGGAAGGCCTGGCCGATGACGGCGACCTGCGTGCCGCCACGCTCGAACATCCGGTAATCGTCGAAGACGGGTTCGTCCCAATCCACGTCGAAGATGTTGGCCCCCAGGAAGGCGGGGCGCAGCGGGCCGTCGATGATCTCGCGCACCCGGTCGGAGCCCAGCGTGAATTCCCAGTGCGAGGTCATCGCGTCGGTGCCCAGCGCATTGAACAACTCGACCATGTCGGCGCCTTCGGTCCTGAGCGCCGGGAGCGAGCCCTGCCAGGTGTCGCCGCCGTCGAGCAGGAGCGCGTCGGGACGTTCGGCCTTGATCGCCTTGACCACCGTCGCGATGCGGTCCAGCCCGCCCATCTTGCCGTAGGTCCGCGCGAGCGACGTGAAATCGTCGTAGGTCAGGGCGTAATCCATCGCCGATCCCTTCTCGATCCCGTACGCGGCCCGGAACTCGTCGCCCACGAGATGCGGGGGCTGGCCGGTCGCCTCGCCAACGCCGATGTTGAATTCCGGCTCGCGGAAATAGATCGGCTGGGTCTGGGCGTGGATGTCGGTGATATGGATCAGCGTCACGTTGCCGAAGTCGCTCGACCCGATCAGGTCGTCCTGGCTCAGCACCTGCTGGGCCGCGAGGCGCGACCAGTTCCCGAAGCCCGAAGCGCCGTACAGCGCGGTCGTGGCCATGGCGGCCTGAACGAAGTGGCGGCGGGAGATCATCTGTTCAACCTCAGGATTTATTCGCGTTCTTGAATGTTTTCAGGCGCAGGCCGCCCCGGCGTGAAGACCGGGGCGGTTGCAAGGTGTCAGTTGCGGACGGCCGGTCCCTCGACGGTCAGGCCGTTGCCGCGCGAGGCGACGTAGAGTTCCAGCGCCACGAATTCCGGGCTGCCGACCGAGAAGGTCTCGGCCCGCGTGTCGCGGATGCAGCCG
>CAZUVG010000037.1:0-12647 GCA_964623765.1 uncultured Roseicyclus sp. | reverse complement strand
GGTATCTTTCCGTCTACGCCGACGCCTACGAATGGGTGGAGGCGCCGAATGTCATCGGGATGAGCCAGTTCGCCGACGGGGGCGTGGTGGGGTCGAAACCCTACGTCTCGGGCGGTAACTACATCCGCAAGATGTCCGACTATTGCCGGCACTGCGCCTACGACGTGGGCGAGAAGACCGGGGATAGGGCCTGCCCGTTCAACTACCTCTACTGGGCCTTCCTGCACCGCCACCGCGACCGCTTCGGACGCAACCCCCGCATGGCGCAGATGTATCGCACCTGGTCGCGCATGTCGGACGACAAGCGGCAGGCGACCCTCTCCAGCGCCGACACCTTCCTCGCGCGGCTTGACGAAGGTGCCCGCGTCTGAGGGTTCTTGAACCGGCGCGCGTCCCCCGCCATCTGCCTGGAGTGCGGATCGTGGAAACCCGCGCCGCGCCTCCCGGAGACATGCCGATGATCGCCGTTCATTCCGTGCGTGGCGCCTTTCCGGCTGCCGACTGCGCCCGCCTTCTCGATGCGGTCGGCGAGGCCGCCCCGCACGATGCCGGCCTCGTCCGGCAGGGCCGGGACCACAACCTGCGCCGCGCCGACCTCGTCTGGCTCGACGAGGTCCCGGGGACGAACTGGGTGATGGAGCGGATGATCGATCTGGTGCGGGACGCCAATCGCGAGGTCTTTGCCTTCGACGTGACCGAGTTCGCCGAAAGCGCCCAGGTCGCCCGCTACGGCGCCGACCGGGAGGGGCATTTCGACTGGCATTCCGACATCGGCGAGGGGCGACTGGCGGAGCGTCGCAAGCTGACCGTCGTCGTGCAGCTGTCCGACCCGGAGGCCTACGTGGGCGGGGATCTGGACCTCATGCCCGGGGCGGGCATCTTCACCGCCGACCGGGCGCAAGGGGCCGCGACACTGTTTCCGTCCTTCGTTCTGCACCGGGTGACGCCGGTGACGCGGGGCGAGCGCCATTCCCTCACCGTCTGGTGCCACGGGACGCCCTTTCGCTGACCCTGTGAGCCCGCGCACAGGACCCTTGCGGCACTGCGGAATTGAGCCACCAGGACACAGGGCACACCTCTTGGGGCGAGAAACGTAATCCGCATCAGGAGCTTGCACATGTCCGACGTGAAACTCGCCGTCATCTACTACTCGACCTACGGCACGAACCACCGCATGGCCGAGATCGCGGCCGAGGCCGCCCGCGAGGCCGGGGCGGAGGTTCGCCTCCTCCGCGTGCCCGAGACCGCGCCGAAGGAGGTCGTCGAGGGTCAGGACGCGTGGGCGGCGCAGGCCGAGAAGACCGCCGACATTCCCGAGGTGACCCATGCCGACATGGAATGGGCCGACGGCTACCTCATCTCCTCGCCCACACGCTACGGCGTCCCCGCAAGCCAGCTTCGTGCCTTCATCGACACGCTCGGCGGGCTCTGGTTCGAGGGCAAGCTTGCGAACAAGACCTTCAGTGCCATGACCTCTGCCCAGAACGTCCATGGCGGGCAGGAGACGACGCTTCTGTCGCTCTACACCACCGCGATGCACTGGGGCGCGATCATCACCGCGCCGGGCTACACAGATCCGATCCAGTTCGAGGCGGGCGGCAACCCCTACGGCGTCTCGACGCGGGCCGGCGAGATCGACGAGACGATCGAGGCCGCCATCCGCCACCAGGCGAAGCGACAGGTGGAACTGACGGCGAAGCTCGTCGCCTGAGCGGCGTAACCGTGCTAGCCTGCGCTGCGGGAGGAACCCGTGGCGCAGGCCCGCAACAAGACGCAGCCGACGACGGCGGATGTCGCCGCGTTCCTCGGGGCGGTGCCGCATCCCATGCGGCACGCCGATGCGCTGGCGCTCGACGCGCTGTTCCGCGAGGTGACGGGCTGGAGGCCGCGCATTTGGGGCGGCGCGATCGTCGGATACGGGCGGTATCACTACGTCTACGACAGCGGACGGGAGGGCGACGCGCTCGCCACAGGGTTCGCGCCGCGCAGGGCGACCTCTCGATCTACGTCATGCCGGGCTTCCGGGAATTCGGCGACATCCTCGCGCGGCTCGGCAAGCACAAGCACGGCAGGGCCTGTCTCTACGTGAACAATCTTGCCGACATCGACACGGACGTTCTGGCAGAGTTGATCCGCGCCGGGCTGGATGGCTTGCGCGGGCAGTATCCCGTCAGCCCCAGCTGAGACCTATTCCCACCAGGGATCGATCTGCGCGATATCGTCGTCGCTCCAGCCGAAGTGATGCGCAAGCTCGTGAACGAGCACATGCGTCACCATCTCGCCGAGGCTGACATTCCCGCGGTCCGCCCATTCGTCCAGCATCGGGCGCCGGAACAGCCAGATCGTGTCCGGCTGTCCCGGCTGATCTGCCACCGACTTCTCCGTCAGGGGGATGCCGTCATACAGCCCCGTCAGCTCGAACGGGTCCTCAACCCCCATGTCGAGCAGGATGCGGCGGGGCGCGAAATCCTCCACGCGGATCACGAGTTCGCGCGCGGCGGTCTGGTAGGGCTGCGGCAGCATGGCCAGCGCGCCGTCGGCCAGCGCCTCGATCTCGCCGATCCCCGGCGCCACCCAGTCCGTGCAGTCGCTGCGTCGCTCCATGCCTTCTTATGGACTTTGGTGGACGTCTGTGAAAGAGGACGCGTCGCATCGCCCCGGAGGCCTATTCGATGACCGTCACACGCTTCGCGCCCTCGCCTACAGGCTACCTGCATGTCGGCAACCTGCGCACGGCGCTGTTCAATTTCCTGATCGCGCGGAAGGCTAGCGGCACCTTCGTCCTGCGCCTCGACGATACCGATCCGGAGCGGTCGAAGCCGGAATATGCGGACGCGATCCGGGAAGACCTGGAATGGCTGGGCCTGACCTGGGACCGGCTCGAGCGGCAGTCGCTGAGGCTCGACCGCTACGCCGCGGCGGCAGACGCGCTGCGCGCCAAGGGGCGGTTCTACGAGGCCTTCGAGACACCGACCGAGCTCGACCTGAAGCGGAAGAAGCAACTCAACATGGGCCGCCCGCCGGTCTACGACCGCGCCGCGCTCTCCCTCACGGACGAGGAGCGCGAGCGCCTCCGGGCGGAGCGCGGGCCGGGCGTCTGGCGCTTCAAGCTCGATCACGAGCGGATCGAGTGGGAGGACGGCATCCTCGGGCCGCTGTCGATCGACGCGGCGTCGGTATCCGATCCGGTGCTGATCCGCGCCGACGGGCAGGTTCTCTACACGCTGGCCTCCGTCGTGGACGACACGGAGATGGGCATCACCCATGTCGTGCGCGGCTCGGACCACGTCACCAACACCGCGACGCAGATCCAGATCATCGAGGCGCTGGGCGGTACCCCGCCGGCCTTCGCGCACCATTCGCTGCTGACCGGCCCGCAGGGCGAGGCGCTGTCCAAGCGGCTGGGCACGCTGTCCCTGCGCGACCTGCGCGCGGCGGGCGTGGAGCCCATGGCGCTCCTGAGCTTCATGGCGCGCATCGGCTCGTCGCAGCCGGTGGAACTGGCGGGATCGCTCGACGAACTGGCCGAGTCCTTCGACCTCGCCCATTTCGGCGCCGCGCCGACGAAGTTCGACGAGCGCGACCTATACCCGCTGACCGCGCGTGTTCTGCAGACGACGCCCTACGAGACCGTGGCCGAAGAGATCGCCGCGCTCGGTGTCCCGAAGGAGATCGCGCCGGATTTCTGGCACGTCGCGCGGGAAAACGTGACGACCCGTTCCGAGATCGCGGGTTGGTGGGAGGTCTTCCGGGACGGCGGAACACCCGTTGTCGACCCCGAGGACAGCGATTTCGTGGCCGAGGCCTTCGCGCTTCTGCCCGATCCGCCCTATGACGCCGAGACCTGGGGGACCTGGACCGCTGCCGTGAAGGAGGCGACAGGCCGCAAGGGCAAGCAGCTGTTCATGCCGCTGAGGCGTGCTGTCACGGGACGGGCGCGTGGGCCCGAGATGGCCGACGTGATGCGGCTGATGCAGAGGAAGCCATCGCTCTGACGACTGCGCCGCCGGGTGTTCCTGCCAGGATGAAGGCAGGATGCGTGGGCGGCCCCGTGACGACCGGCTCCGGGCCGAAAAGGCCGCGCCACGTCACACGGAACTCTGCAAGGCGCGCCAAGTGACGATTGTTGCCGATGTCGGACGCTGGCATCGTCCACGCGCGGCTGACGAGGCGGCAAGGTCTCTGCCGCGGACCGGGCTGGCGGTCGCTGGACGGGGCGGGCGCGTCGCGCAGTCCGGCAGGCTATCACTCGGCCGCGAGACTGGCGCCCCGGCTTCGGGCCGAGAAATGCCCGAGCATCCCGCCGATCTCGTCGCTGACCGTACTGAGCCTGCGGATCTGGTCTTCCGTCGCCTGTACGCGCTGCCCGGCTGCGGCATGGGCGTCGTCGAGCCGGCGCGCCAGGCCGGCCAGAGTCTCGTTCGACGCCTGCAGCGCATTTGCCTCCTTTCGGGTGAGATCGGCGAGACCCTGCATGCTGCCCGATACGTCCGACAGCCCCGAGAGGACCTTGGTGAGCTTGCCGTGGCCGTCCTCGACCCGCTGGGTCAGTCCGTTGGACTGGTCGTTGATCGTCTGGATGCGCCCCGCGATCTCGCGCGAGGCCTCGGCCGCGCGCTGGGCCAGCGTCCGGATCTCGGCGGCGACGACCGAGAAACCGGCGCCCGCCGTGCCGGCGCGCGCGGCCTCGATCCCGGCGTTGAGCGCGAGGAGGTTGGTCTGGAACGAGACGTCATCGATCAGCCGGTTGACGTTGACCATCGCCCGCGCCTCCTCCCGCATCTCGTGGGCGGCGGCAAGCGCGCCGCCGATCGTCTCGGCGCCGTCCCGGACGTCGGCGACCCCGCCGGAGACGACATCCACCGCCTCTTCCACCGTACCGAGCGCCGCGTCGAGGGACTGCGCGGAGGTGTCCAGCGTCCCCCGCGTGCGGCGGCACTCGTCGGACTGCGACGCGGTCTCCTCCACCGCCGCGCGGCTCTCGCGGGCGGATTGCGTGGTCGTGTCCCTCAGCAGGTCGAGCGTGGAGAGGGTTCGCTTCATCGCGGTCTCTAGCGCGCTCATTGCGCCGTTGAACACCTGTCCGATATGCTCGAACCCGGAGCCTGGCGGGAGATCAAGCCGCGTGTCGAGCCGCCCCTGGTCGAGCGCCTCGAGCGCGGTGGCGATCTGTTCGATGGCCTGCTTGCGCGGGGTGATGTCGGAGCAGAGCTTCATGATCTTCTGCACACCGCCCGAGGCGTCGAGAACGGGCGCGTATGTGGCGAAGATCCACAGACGCGCGCCCTTCTTGGTGACGCGCGGGAATTCGCCCGAGAAGCTTTCGCCGGCGGCGAGGCGGCGCCAGAAATCGGCGTATTCCTCCGTCCGGACGTAGTCCGCGTCGCAGAAGATGCGGTGATGGCGGCCCAGGATCTCGTCGAGCGCGAAACCGGTGGCGGCACAGAAATTGTCGTTCGCCCAGTTGATGGTGCCGTCGGGCTGGAACTCGATCCGCGCCTGGGTGCGGTCGATCATCTGGATCATGGGCCAGTAGTCCGAAACGCCATCTTCGGTGTGGACAGTCCATCTGCCAAGCATCGGCGAACCCCTCGCAGCGCAGCCGCCTTCGGAGTTAGCGCGCATCCCTTGCGAAACCGTTGACGCCGGCGCTCAGAGATGCCCGATCCGACGGACGCCGCGCAGGATCAGTTCGGTGTCGACGAGGTTGCGCTCCGCGGCGGTGGTCCGCGTGGCGCGCGTATAGACGGGCTCGGCACGGTCGTCGAAGACGGGCGCCTCCCATCCGGTGGTCGTCGCGAAAAACCGGCGCGCACCCGCCTCGCCGAACTCGCGCAGGTAGCCCTGGACCACGGTATCGAGGTAGCTCAGCAGGATCGGGTGCTCCCCGGACCCGTCGGCGTCGAGCCCGGGCCGCGTGCGGTAGACCTGGATGTCGAGCGGGCCGTGTGCCTCGCCGTGTTCGTGCGAGATGTCGGTGACGTTCCGCCGCTCGTAGGCGTATTCACGTGCGTCGAGGGCGGTCCAGTCCGCGCCGGGGACGGCGGCGATCAGGCCCTCGATCTCCGTGCCCGGCGCCTCTACCGCCGTCAGGAATGCCACTTTCCTGAGCCGCGTGCGCTTCCACGTGCGGCCCCAGCCGCGCAGGCGGGCGCGGGCGGTGCGCGGGAAGTCGTGGGTCTCGCGGTTCACGAGACTGCCGTAGCCGAAGAAGAAGGGGTCGCGCGTCATGGGCGTAGCGATGGCCCATGTTCCGCGGCGCCGCAATACGGTGCCGAGACCTCTTGCGGGAGCAACGCGCTTTGTTATTGTGGTACCTGCCGCACGTGGGAGACGCTGGCCGGCCCGCTCGCCGGGACGGCCGGGGCCGAAGGAGCAACCGCCCCGGTAAACTCTCAGGCGCAAGGGACCGCTGTGGCAGACGGAACTCTGGAGAGAGGCGCGGAATCCGCGTCCGCCGAAGGGATAACGATCTCAGGCGAAAGGACAGAGGGGGCATCGAGGGCGCGCTGCGCGCGCCGCAACGATGCCGGGCCATCCCTGCGGGATCCCGGGGAAACGGGGCGACATGGCCGGGACCGCCGAAGCGACCGAAGACCTGAAGACATTGCCGCTGCAGGCTCTCCACGCCGAACTGGACGCGCAATTCGGACCCTTCGCGGGCTGGAACATGCCCGTGCGATATGCGCCGGGCGTCATGGCCGAGCACCTCTGGTGCCGCGAGAACGCGGGGCTTTTCGACGTCTCCCACATGGGCCAGATGATGTTGCCGGCCGAGGCGGACGGGGTGCTCGAGGCACTGGCGCCCGTGGACCTGGCCGGGCTGAAGCCCGGGCGCCAGCGCTACGCGTTGTTCACGAACGAGGCCGGCGGGATCGAGGACGACCTGATGATCGCGCGCCACGGGGACGGGCTGCACCTTGTGTTCAACGCCGCCCGCGCCGAGGCAGATGCCGCGCGGATTGCCGGACATCTGCCGGGGGCTGCGCCCTGGGCCGGCCGGGCGCTTCTAGCCTTGCAGGGGCCCGCGGCGGAGGCGGCACTGGCCACTCTCCTGCCCGGGATCGGCGCGATGCGCTTCATGGAAGTGGGGCGGTTCGGTCTGGACGGCGCCGAGCTGCGCGTGTCGCGGTCGGGCTATACCGGCGAGGACGGGTTCGAGATTTCTCTGCCTGTGGAAGCTGCGGAGGGGTTTGCCCGGGCGCTGCTGGCCGACGAGAAAGTGCGGCCGATCGGACTGGGCGCGCGGGATTCGCTCAGGCTCGAGGCGGGATTGCCGCTCTACGGGCAGGATCTGGGCCCGGACGTGACGCCGGTGGAGGCGGGACTCGGCTGGGCGATCCAGAAGGTCCGCCGCCGCGGCGGGGCGCGGGAGGGCGGCTTTCCGGGGACGGCCGTGATCCTGTCGCAGCTAGAACAGGGCGCGCCGCGTCGGCGGGCGGGGCTTCGGCCCGAGGGGCGTGCGCCGATGCGCGCCGGCACCCCGCTTTTCGCCGATGCCGAGGGCGACGCCCCGGTGGGCCACGTCACCTCGGGCGGTTTCGGCCCGTCGCTCGGCGCACCGATCGCCATCGCGCTGCTTGACGGGCGGGTGCCTCGGGATGCCACCCTGCACGGCGAGGTGCGTAACCGGCGCCTGCCCGCGCGGCAGGTCCCGACGCCCTTCGTGGAACATCGATACAAGCGTTGACAGGAAAGAAGACCCGAGTGGATCAGATGAAGTTCACAGAAGACCATGAATGGCTCCGCCCCGAAGCCCCGGACAGCGACGTGATCGTGGTGGGCATCACCGAATACGCCGCAACGCAGCTGGGCGACGTCGTCTACGTGGAACTGCCCGAGATCGAGACGCAGGTCGCCAAGGGCGACGAGATCGTCGTGATCGAGAGCGTGAAGGCGGCCTCCGACATCGTGGCGCCGATCGAGGGGGAGATCGTGGAAATCAACGAGGCGCTGGCGGAGAACCCCGCGCTCGTCAACGAGGATCCCACCGGCGATGCCTGGTTCTTCAAGATCAAGGTGGAGGATCTGGCCGCGCTGGACGACTTCATGACCGAGGACGAGTACAAGGACCACATCGGCGAATAGCGTCGCCTGCGGCGACACGCGCGTTTCGATGCAGGGGGCGCTGCCCCCGGCGCTTGCGGTGCCTCCCCGGAGCTTTCGGGCCAGGATGAAGGGGCGGCGCGGGGGAGAGGCACTCAAGGAGCGGCAGTATGCCCTGGACGACCACCGACTACGATCCGACCGACTTCGCCAACCGGCGCCATATCGGGCCTTCCCCGGCAGAGATGGCCGAGATGCTGTCGGAGGTCGGCGCGGAAAGCCTCGACGCGCTGATCGCCGAGACGGTGCCGGACACCATCCGTCAGGAGAGGCCGCTCGACTGGGCGCCGATGTCCGAGGCGGAGCTGCTGGCGCACATGCGCGAGATCGCGGCGCGCAACAAGCCGATGGTCCAGATGATCGGGCAGGGCTACCATGGCACCCACACGCCGCCCGCGATCCAGCGCAACGTGCTGGAGAACCCGGCGTGGTACACGGCCTATACGCCCTACCAGCCGGAGATCGCGCAGGGACGGCTGGAGGCGCTCCTGAACTTCCAGACGATGGTGTCGGATCTCTCGGGGCTCGACATCGCCAACGCCTCGCTGCTCGACGAGGCCACGGCCTGCGCCGAGGCGATGGTGATGGCCGAACGGGTAGCCAAGTCGAAGGTCCGGGCCTTTTTCGTCGACGAGGCCTGCCATCCGCAGAACATCGCGGTGATGCGGACGCGGGCGGAACCCTTGGGCATCGAACTCATCGTGGGGCCGGTATCCGATCTCGATCCCGCGGCGGTCTTCGGGGCGATCTTCCAGTACCCGGGCACTTACGGGCACCTGTCCGACCCGTCCGACGCCATCGCGGCGCTGCACGAGCACAAGGCCGTGGGCATCGTGGCCACCGACCTTCTCGCCCTGACGCTGGTGAAGGAGCCGGGCGCCATGGGTGCGGACATCGCCGTCGGCTCGGCGCAGCGCTTCGGGGTGCCGATGGGCTACGGGGGGCCGCACGCAGCCTTCATCGCCTGCCGCGATGCGCACAAGCGCGCACTTTCAGGCCGGATCGTGGGCGTCTCGGTCGACAGCCACGGGCACAAGGCCTACCGCCTCGCGCTGCAGACGCGCGAGCAGCACATCCGGCGGGAGAAGGCGACGTCGAACGTCTGCACCGCTCAGGCGCTGCTTGCCGTCATGGCAAGCTTCTACGCGGTGTTCCACGGGCCGAAGGGGCTGCGTGCCATCGCCGAGCGGGTGCACCTGAAGGCCGCACGACTCGCCGCAGCGCTCGACGCGGGCGGCTTCGCGCCGGAAGCCACCGCCTTCTTCGATACGATCACCGTCCATGTCGGCGAGCGTCAGTCGCGGATCATGGCCGCGGCGGTGGCGCGCGGCATCAACCTGCGCGACGTCGGCTCGGACCGGATCGGCATTTCGCTCGACGAGACGACGACGGAGGAGCATCTCGAGGCCGTCTGCCGGGCTTTCGGCGTCCTGAAGCCGCCGGCGCAGGTTCTTCCGGCGATACCCGACGGGCTGATGCGGACGTCCGAATACCTGACGCACCCGATCTTCCACATGAACCGCGCCGAGAGCGAGATGATGCGCTACATGCGCCGCCTGTCGGACCGTGACCTCGCGCTCGACAGGGCGATGATCCCGCTCGGCTCGTGCACGATGAAGCTGAACGCGGCGGTGGAGATGATGCCGGTCACCTGGCCCGAGTTCGCGACCATCCATCCCTTCGCCCCGGCCGACCAGGCCGAGGGCTACGCCGCGATGATCGAGGATCTGACTGCGCGGCTTTGCGAGATAACGGGCTTCGACGCCATGTCCATGCAGCCCAATTCCGGCGCTCAGGGGGAATACGCGGGACTTCTGACCATCGCGGCCTGGCACCGCTCGCGCGGGGAAGAGCAGCGGCGTGTCTGCCTGATCCCGGTTTCCGCGCATGGCACGAACCCGGCCTCGGCGCAGATGGCAGGGATGCAGGTCGTGGTCGTGAAGGCGGCGGATAACGGCGACGTCGATCTCGACGACTTCCGAGCAAAGGCCGAGGCCGCGGGCAACAGGCTCGCGGCCTGCATGATCACCTATCCCTCGACGCACGGCGTCTTCGAGGAAACGGTGAGCGAGGTCTGCCGGATCACGCACGCGCACGGCGGGCAGGTCTACCTCGACGGGGCCAATCTCAACGCGATGGTGGGGCTGTCGAAGCCGGGCGAGATCGGTGCGGACGTGAGCCACCTGAACCTCCACAAGACCTTCTGCATTCCGCACGGCGGCGGCGGTCCCGGCATGGGGCCGATCGGGGTCAAGGCGCATCTCGCGCCCTTCCTGCCGGGCCATCCCGAGACCGGGGGCCGCGAAGGGCCGGTATCGGGCGCGCCCTACGGCTCGGCCTCGATCCTGCCCATCTCGTATGCCTACCTGCGGCTCATGGGCGGCGCGGGGCTCATGCAGGCCACGAAGGTGGCGATCCTGAACGCCAATTACCTTGCCGCGCGGCTGGAGGGTGCCTACCGCGTTCTCTTCAAGGGGAGGACGGGCCGCGTGGCGCACGAATGCATCATCGATACACGCCCCTTCGCAGAGGCGGCCATCACGGTGGACGACATCGCCAAGCGGCTGATGGACCATGGCTTCCACGCGCCGACGATGAGCTGGCCGGTGCCAGGCACGCTGATGATCGAGCCCACCGAGAGCGAGACGAAGGCGGAACTCGACCGCTTCGTGACCGCCATGCTCGCCATCCGCGACGAGATCGCCGCCGTGGAGAGCGGTTCGGTCGCGGTGGAGGACAGCCCGCTGCGCCATGCGCCGCACACGATGGAGGACCTCGTGCGCGACTGGACGCGCGTCTACAGCCGCGAGGAGGGCTGCTTCCCGCCCGGCGCCTTCCGGGTGGACAAGTACTGGCCGCCCGTGAACCGGGTCGACAACGCCTGGGGCGACCGGCACCTCGTCTGCACCTGTCCGCCTGTCGAGGAATATCTCGACGCTGCAGAATAGTTCCGGCCGGCGGCTGCCCGCGCGCGCCGAGCGGCCCCGCGCGGGCCGCGGGTTTACCCCGGATTGACCGGCCCTATGTTACGGGGGGCTGCGCATTTCGGCGCTGGGCGAGGGATTGGAGAGAAAGACATGTCGCGCATGGACCAGATCGAGAACGGAACTGCCGTCGAGGGTACCGAGGAGGACCCGGATGTGGCGCTCTGGAACCGGATGGGGCGGGCGGCGATGTTCTTCTGCATCTGGAGCGCCATGGCCATCCCGGTTCTCCTGGTCATCGCGGTGCGGTGACCGATGAGGCCCGGCTGATCCGCGCCGCCCCGGTAACGGGGAAGCCCTTGGCATCGCGGGCTCTGGATTCGCATCACCTGAGATGATGTGGCCATCGTTCCCGGCATCACGCCTGCGGTCGGCCCGCCGGGCAGCGAGTTCGATCCTGCAGAAGGCCACATGCGGACCGTCGTGCGCCCAGTCCGCGATTCGGTCTGCGGCGCCGAGATCGACAGGGCATCCTTGCGGCCTCGCTGGCATCCTGCAAGCAACATGATTGCCCGGGGGGGCGGTGCCAACCGTTGCCGTCGTCTCGCCTGCGGTCAGTTCCGTTCGGCGAGGAAGACGTCGACGCGGACGCGGTTGCCGTTTCGGGGCGGCACTGCCTGCGTCTTGCGGAGCAGCCCGGCCAGAGCGGCCGACAGGGTACCCGCGATCAAGACGGAGAAGCCCGCGCCAAGATAGAGGAGCACCGCTTCCCCGAATGTGACGAAGCCGAAGGCCCAGGCGCCGAGCGCCAGTGGTGTCGCGATGAGGCCTGCGAGAAGAACCAGTCCAAGTGCCACGCCGTTCTCCCTTCTTCTTCTGCTGCTCGTTCCGGCGGTAGAAGAAGACTATGGAAGCATTACGGCGCGGTTAAGGCGTAGTTTCCCAAATAGAAACATTGGCGGTTTTCTGCCAGTTTCGTGGCTGTATGCCCACGCAATCGCTCCAGAGGATCTGGCGATTTTTCTGAAAGGTTGAAGAGTTGGGTCGGCGATCCCGGTCAAGGCGGCGGCTGGTCAGGCCGGCACGCCTGCATTGGTGCGGACGAAGGCCTCGATTTCTGCCGCGGGGCGGGCGCCGGTGAGTCGGGCGACCTCCTGCCCGTTGCGGAAAAGGATCAGCAGCGGGATGCCACGGATGCCGTAGCGCTGCGATGCCTCGCCATGGACCTGCGTGTTCACCTTCGCGAAGCGGGCATGCGGGGCGAGCGCGCGGGCGGCGGTCTCGAACTGCGGTGCCATCATCCGACAGGGCCCGCACCAGGGCGCCCAGAAATCGACGACAAGGGGCAGGGTGTCGCTGCGCTCGGCCTTGCGCAGGGTGGCAGCGTCGATGTCATGGACACGCGGCTCGGCAAGCTTCGCGCCGCAGGTGCCGCACTTGGGATGGGCGGAAAGCCTGCCCTCGGGCACGCGGTTGACGCTGGCGCAGGACAGGCAGGTGACGCGGTGATCGGACATGAGACGCGGCCCTCCGGATGATTGACATCGTCAATCTAGGGGTTGCACCATGAGATGTTGGACAATGCCGACGTGGAGGCCGTCTACTGCGCCGTGCCCC
>CAZUVG010000036.1:0-12845 GCA_964623765.1 uncultured Roseicyclus sp. | reverse complement strand
CCTCATCCCGGTGTGCCGGCAGGCAGTGCATGAAGAGCGCGTCGGGCTTCGCGTGCTTCATCAGCGCCTCGTTGACCTGGTAGGGACGCAACTGGTTGTGTCGCCGTTCCCGCGCCGACTGGCTGTCGTGCATCGAGACCCAGGTGTCGGTGACCACGAGGTCTGCGCCCTGCACCGCGCGCGCGGGGTCGCGGACGATCTCGATCGCCGAACCCTTCGCCCTCGCCTCGTCCAGGAAGACCTTCTCGGGGTCGAGCGTCTCCGGGCCGGAGAAGGTAAGGTCGAAGCCGAACTGTCCCGCGGCATGGGCGAAGCTCGCGAAGACGTTGTTGCCATCGCCGCACCATGTGACCTTGCGCCCCGCGATGGGCCCGCGGTGTTCCTCGTAGGTCAGGATGTCGGCCATGATCTGGCAGGGATGCGTGCGGTTCGTGAGCCCGTTGATCACGGGGACGCTCGCGTGACCGGCCATCTCGAGGAGGACGTCCTCCTCGAAGGTCCGCAGCATGATGAGGTCGACGTAGCGCGAGAGCACGCGCGCGGTGTCGGCAATGGTCTCGCCGTGACCTAGCTGCATCTCGGACCCCGACAGGACCATCGTCTGCCCGCCCATCTGGCGCACGCCCACGTCGAAGGAGACGCGGGTGCGGGTCGAGGGCTTCTCGAAGATCAGCGCGACCATGCGGTCCTTGAGCGGCTGGGTATCGTCCGGCGCGCCTTTCGGGCGGCCGGCGCGTGCAGCCTTCATGGCAGCGGCCTCGTCGATCATGGCGCGCAGGTCGGACGGATCGGTCCGGTTGATGTCGAGGAAGTGGTTCATCGATTCGTGTTTCCCGGCTGGCGGCGGAGCGAGGGGGCCGTCTGCCCCCTCGCGCTCCCCCGACCGTATTTCGAACAAGAAGAAGGGGTCAGGCGGCCGCGATCCGTCGCTTGAGTGCCGTTGCGGCGGCGTCGAGACGCGCGACACCCTCGGCGATTTCCGCCTCGGCGATGGTCAGGGCGGGCATGACGCGCAGAACGTTGTCGGCGGCCGGCACCGTGAGGACCTCCTGATCGTAGCCCGCGTTGACCATGTCCGTGTTCGTCGCGCGGCATTTGATGCCCAGCATGAGACCCGAGCCGCGCACGTTCTCGAAGATGTCCGGGTGTGCGTCCACGAGCCCCTCGAGCCGCTGGCGGAGGAAGCCGGCCTTGCGGTTCACCTCTTCGAGGAAGCCCGGTTTCGTCACCTCGTCCATCACCGCCGCGCCGACGGCGCAGCCGAGCGGGTTGCCGCCGTAGGTCGAGCCATGCGTTCCCGCGGTCATGCCGCGCGCGGCCTCCTCGGTCGCGAGAAGCGCGCCGAGCGGGTAGCCGCCGCCGATACCCTTGGCGACCAGCATGATGTCGGGCGCGATGCCTGCCCATTCATGCGCGAAGAGGCGGCCGGTGCGTCCCATGCCGCACTGGATCTCGTCGAGGATCAGGAGAAGGCCGTGCTCGTCGCAGAGGTCACGCAGGCCCTTGAGGCAGACGTCCGGCAGCGGGCGGATGCCGCCCTCGCCTTGGACGGGCTCGACGAGGACCGCGCCGACGTCCGGCTCCGCCGCGGCCGCGCGCAGCGCGTCGTGGTCGCCGAAGGGCAGCTGGCGGAAGCCGGGCAGGAGCGGCCCGAAGCCCTTCGTCAGCTTCTCGGAGCCGGCCGCCGATATCGCCGCGATGGAGCGGCCGTGGAACGAGCCCTCGAAGGTCAGGATCGTGGTCCGCCCGGGCGCGTCGCTCTCGAAGCGGTACCTGCGCGCCATCTTCACGGCCAGTTCCATTGCCTCGGTCCCCGAATTGCAGAAGAAGACCGTGTCGGCGAAGGTGTGCTCGACAAGGCGTTCGGCCAGCGCCTCCTGCTCGGGGACGGAATAGAGGTTCGAGGTATGCCAGAGCCGCTGCGCCTGCTCGGTCAGGGCCTTCACGAGCGCGGGGTGGCCGTGGCCGAGCGCCATCACGGCGATGCCCGAGGCGAAGTCGAGGAAACGTCGGCCGTCTGCCTCCACCATCCAGGATCCTTCGCCCTTGACAAAGGACAGTTGCGCGCGCGCGTAGGTTGGCAGGACCGCGGGGATCATCGGTCACCTCCTCGGGATGGGTCACGAACCCCCGCTTGGCCGAAAGCCGGGGCCAAGTCAATTCGCAGGGGCTTATGGGTGAAAGCAGCGCCCGTGATGCGGCCGCCCGGGGGGCGGGTCAGGCGACCTCGGAGAGCGCCGTTTTCGGCGTGATGCCGAGCGCCGCGCAGACGTCGCGGGTCAGGTCGGGCGAGTTCAGCGTGTAGAAATGCAGATCCTCGACGCCACCCTCGAGGAGATCGGAGCACAGCTCGGTGCAGAGCGCCGTGGACAGGAGCCGCTCGCGCCCGTCGCGGGTGGCGGCGGCATAGGTCTCGTCCACCCAGGCCGGGATGCGGGCGCCGCAGCTCTCCGCGAACTTCCGCACGCCCTTCCACGAGTTGATCGGCAGGATGCCCGGGATGATCGGCGCGTCGATGCCGGCCGCGGCGCAGGCGTCGCGGAAGCGGAAGAAGGTTTCGGCCTCGAAGAAGAACTGAGTGATCGCCGATGTCGCGCCAGCGTCGATCTTGCGCTTGAGGTAGTCGACGCAGTCCTGCATCGACGCGGCCTCGGGGTGCGGGTCGGGGTATGCGCCGACCCGGATCTGGAATCGGCCCGTGGTCGCCAGCGCCTCGATCAATTCGACGGAATTGGCGAAGCCACCCGCATGGGGGGTAAAGCGCCCCTGGCCCTTCGGCGGGTCGCCGCGGAGCGCCACGATCTGGGTAACGCCCGCTTCTGCGTAGCTTTCGGCGATCTCCAGCGTCTCGGCGCGGGTGGCGTCCACGCAGGTTAGGTGCGCCGCGACCTCGACGCCGTAATTCGCGTTGATCGTCTTGACCGCGTCATGGGTCAGGGCACGCGTCGTGCCGCCCGCGCCGTAGGTCACCGAAACGAATTGCGGCTCCAGCGGCGAGAGGACCGACAGCGTCTCCCACAGCTTGAAGGACGCCTCCAGCGACTTCGGCGGGAAGAACTCGAACGAGACGCGGGGGGCGCGGGTCATGGCGGAATCGGTCCTTGATATGTCGCTTGCGGTTGTCGCATAGAGTGGAGCTTGCGGCAATTTCATAATCCTCAAGATCAACATGAGCGCCACATGCATATCGAGTTCCGCCACCTGAGGACGATCAAGGCCATCCACGACGAGGGCGGTCTTGCGCGGGCGGCCGAGCGGCTGCACATCACGCAGAGCGCCCTGTCGCATCAGATCAAGGGACTGGAGGAGCAGACGGGGGTCGAGCTGTTCGTGCGGCGCGCCAAGCCGATGCGGCTGTCGGCGGCGGGCCTGAGGCTGCTCGGGCTTGCCGAGGACGTGCTGCCGCGGCTGGCTGCGCTGGAGGAGGAGTTCGCAGGTCTGCGCTCGGGGAAATCCGGGCGGCTGCACATCGCGATCGAGTGCCACGCCTGCTTCGACTGGCTCCTGCCGGTGTTGGAGGCCTTCCGCATGTCGTGGCCCGAGGTGGACGTGGACATCCGCCCGGGCCTCCAGTTCGAGGCATTGCCCGCGCTTGTCCGGCAGGAGGTCGATCTCGTCGTCTCCTCCGATCCCGAGCAGCTGCCGGGCGTCGAGTTCACGCCGCTTTTCGACTACGAACCGGTGCTGGTCTGCGCCGCAGACCATCCGCTGGCGGACAGGCCATGGATCGGGGCGGAGGACCTCGCCGACCAGACGTTGATCACATACCCGGTGGAACGGGCGCGTCTCGACGTGTTCAGCCAGCTTCTCTTCCCGGCGGGCGTGGAGCCACGGGCGGTGCGGCAGGTGGAGTTGTCGGCCGTCATGCTGCTCCTTGTCGCCTCCGGGCGCGGCGTGGCGGTCCTGCCCGACTGGGTGGTGCGGGGACCCTCCACGCCCGGTTCGGTCGTGACGAAGCGGCTGACGGAGGTAGGGATCACCCGGCGGCTCTACGGAGCGACGCGGGCGGAGGACGGCGCCAAGCCCTACATGGCGCACGTGTTGCGCCTCTGCCGGTCGGAGCCGCCCAAGCTTCAGCGGCGGGGCGAGGCGGCCTGAGGATGGAGCCACGGTCTACGTCGTCACCGCGGCGCCGGACGTGCTGAAGGTGTCGAGGCAGGGCTGCGTTACCGTCGTCCGGATGCTTCGGAGCGGTGGCGGCTGAGCGAGCCACGAGACCGCGCATGCGGCTCCGATCGACACGGCGACCCGGGGCAGCTGGACCCGGACGTCGATGTGGACCGATTGTGGCGGATGCACCGCAACGATCTGGAGAACACTCCCGCCTTCTGGATGCCGGGCCGTCTCCTGGCAGTGTGAGATAGCTGTAGGTACTGCCGATCGAGGCCCGGAAATCCATCGCCGTCGCCATGCCCTCGACGCGAGCCTGCCCACCCTCCCTCGACCTTGGCAAGCCTCGCACACTCCACTATAGCGCCCCGGCACTTCCCCCGAAGGACCGGTCGCATGCAGGGCTCCGCCAATCTCAACATCATGATAAAGGCCGCCCGGAAGGCGGGGCGCAGCCTCGTGAAAGACTTCCGCGAGGTGGAGAACCTCCAGGTCTCGTCAAAGGGGCCGGGCGACTTCGTCTCCCGCGCCGACCGCGCGGCGGAGGAAACGCTCATGACCGAACTCATGGGCGCGCGGCCGAACTACGGCTTCCTCGGCGAGGAGGGGACGCAGATCGAGGGCAAGGACCCGACCCGGCGCTGGATCGTCGATCCGCTCGACGGGACCACGAACTTCCTGCACGGGATGCCGCACTGGGCGGTCTCCATCGCGCTGGAGCACAAGGGCGAGATCGTCGCGGGTGTCGTCTTCGACCCGGCGAAGGACGAGATGTTCTACGCCGAGAAGGGCGCGGGCGCCTGGCTCAACGACAGCCAGCGGCTACGGGTGTCGGGACGGACGGCGATGATCGAATGCGTCTTCGCCACCGGCGTGCCTTTCGGCGGGGCGAAGTACCTGCCGGCGACGCTGCAGGACCTCGCCCGGCTCATGCCGCAATGCGCGGGCGTGCGGCGCTGGGGCTCGGCGGCGCTCGACCTCGCCTATGTCGCGGCCGGCCGCTACGACGGCTACTGGGAACGGGGTCTGAACTCGTGGGACATCGCCGCGGGCGTTGTCCTCGTGCGCGAGGCGGGCGGGCTTGTCGCGCCGATCCGGGAGGAGCAGGATCTGCTTGAGGGCGGTCAGCTGGTGGCGGGTTCGGGTGCGATCTTCGACCGGTTCGCCGACGTGATCCGGGAACGTCCCGCCGCCTGAGACGGTGCCTCAGATTCCCCGGCTCTCCTTCGGCAGAAGCACCTGTTGCAGCATGCCTGCCACCAGCAGGTAGACCGAGGTTGCCGCGACGACCAGCGTGAGCATGGGGTTCGACGCGAAGTCGGTCCATGCCGCCCAGGCTATGCCGGCGGTCCAGACGATGGCCACCGTCAGGGACACGCGGCGCCAGCGTGCGGTGCGCACCGGGTGGATGAACTTCAGCGGCAGGAACATCGCGGCCGTCAGGACGATGACGAGGCCGAGCGTCGCCCACCACGGCGGCTCGATCACCAGAAGCGCGAGCACCGCCATGTTCCAGCAGCCCGGGAATCCCGAGAAGCTGTTGTCGGAGGTCTTCATCCGCGTGTCGGAGAAGTAGATGGCGGAGGCGAAGGGAATGAGCAGCACCGCGAGCCAGCCCGACCAGCCCGGCAAAAGGCCGGAGGCGTAGAGTGCGTAGGCCGGGATCACGACGTAGGTAAGGAAGTCGATGATCAGGTCCATCAGAACACCGTCGATCGCCGGTGCGTTGCGCTTCACGTCGAAATGCCGGGCAAGCGGTCCGTCCAGCCCGTCCACGGCAAAGGCAACCGCAAGCCAGATGGCCATCGTCGCCCAGTCCTGCTGGAATGCCTCGTGCAACGCGAGCATCGCGATCGACGCGCCGAGCGCGGTGAACAGGTGGACGAGAAGGGCCGGGATGCGGGGGGCCATGGGGCGGCCTGATGCCTGCTCGGCGGCTTCTTTGCAACCGTTCCGTGACGGTGGGCCTCAGCCGCGCGCGGCGCGTCCCTTTGGATGGGCCGCCGCGTAGACTTCCATCAGCCGCGCGGTATCGACGGCGGTGTAGGCCTGGGTCGTTGACAGGCTGGCATGGCCGAGCAGTTCCTGGATCGCGCGCAGGTCGCCGCCGCGGTCGAGGAGATGGGTCGCGAAGGAGTGGCGCATCGCGTGCGGCGTGGCCGTGGCGGGAAGGCCGAGCTGCATCCGCGTCCGCTCCATCACCCGCGCCACGTGGCGGGAACCCAGCGGCCCGCCGCGGATGCCGCGAAAGAGCCGCGTTCCGGGCGGAAGGTCGTGCGGGCAGAGCGCGGCGTAGCGGTCGGCCGCGGCGCGGGCGGCAGGCAGGACCGGCACCTCGCGCTCCTTGCCACCCTTGCCGCGGATGCGCAGCGTGTCCGGGAAGGGCCGGAGTCCCGCGTCGAGCGAAAGCGCCTCCGAGATGCGCAGCCCGCAGCCCCAGAGGAGCGTTGCGACCGCCACGTCGCGTGCCGAAACCCAGTCACGGGCATCCTGTTCGGCGAGACCGGACAGCATGTCGCGCGCGCCCTCCTCCGTCAGCGGGCGGGGCAGGCGGCGCTGATGGCGCGGCGCCCGGGTGGACAGTATCGCGGTCGCGTCGAAGCCGTCGCGCTCGGCCCACCAGCCGTAGAAGGACTTTACCGCCGAAAGCTGCCGCGCAAGCGATCGGGCGCCGACACCGCGCCCGCGCTCGGCCGCCATCCACGCGCGCACGTCCCGCGCCGCGAGCTCGCGCAGGGCGGCTGGCCCCGGCGCGCCGCCGAGATGCCCGGCCTGGAAGGCGAGGAAACCGATCACGTCGCGGCCGTAGGCCTCGACCGTGGCCGGCGCCCTCCCGCGCACGCCGCGCAGGTGCATGCGCCAGGCCTCGACGAGGTCGCGCAACGCAGGCGTCAGAGCAAGACTCATCGCGTCAGTCGAGCCAGCGCCGCATCAGGCGTTCGAAAAAGCCCGCGAAGAAGGTCAGCAGGTCGGTGCCCTGCGTCGGCCGGAACTGGTGCGGGTCCTCCGCCCCCATTGCGAGCAGTGCGGGAAGCCGGCCCTCGCCGAGGTCAAGCTGCATCAGCGCCTCGGAGCGGATCCAGTTCGCGGCATCGTCGCCGAAGATCCGGTAGGAGCCGCCCGTGACCTGCCGCAGCGTGACCTGCCGCGCCGGCACGTCGCGCCCTCCGGTGAGGTAGTCCTGCACGAAGCCGGGTGCCACGACCGTGAGAACGTCTTCGAGCTTCTGCACCCGCGGCGCCGCGGTCTCGGTCGCCTCGGACGATTCGAGCACCAGCCGCACCCGGTCCACCCGCAGGACGGAGGCCACGTCGGTGCCCAGCAGGCGCAGGAACTCCGTGAAGTCGGCCTGGTCCAGAAGCGTCAGCACGGCGCGGTGGATCTGGTTCGTCCCGGCGAGGTTCTCGTAGGCCGCCGCGATGACCGAGCGGTGGGTGTCCTCCAGCCGGTCGAGCCGGTGCTGCAGCCGCTCCATCGCGAGGCCGCGCATGTCGACGATGTTGCCGCCCATCTGGCGGTCGTTGGCGGCGATCAGCGCGCGCATCAGGTCGCGGTCCTCGAGGATCAGTTCGGGGTCCTCCAGCACACGGGCGCGCCAGTCCCCTGGAAGACTGGAGGGCGCTGCGGTCATGTCGGTACTGTGCCGGAATCCGGCCTGTTCGCTGCTCACGGGTCTGCCTCATGCGTTTTTCGCTTGTTTGAGAAACGATAACACGCGGGGTCCCGCTGCGAGAAGGACTTTCGAAGTCCGCTTTCCGACCGGGCGGCGCCTGTTGGGCGAGGGTCACAGACCGCGTGCGGCATCGCGCTGGCAATTTCGCGCCGATGTGCGGAAAAGGCGAAACCCTCGCCCGGCGGGACTTTTGACCCGATTTCGGTCGTATTCCCAAGGCTCGGCGGGCCAAGCCGCCAGAAATGACCCGGCCAGGGGAACGCGCGTTCCGGGACGGCGGTTTGCGCGGTGTTGCAAGGCGGTCTAGCTCGCCCCCGGTACCTGCTCCGGAGATGCGCCCATGTATGCAGACCTGTCCTTCGCCCTCGGGCTCGAGCTGTCGCCCCGCGCGGCATCGGCCTGGTTCGGCCTCTTCCTTGGTGCCGCCTTCGGTGCTGTCGCGTTCCTCACCCGTTTCTGCCTCCGCCGCGCGCTGGTGGGCCCCGCTGCCGAGCGGGGTGAGGCCCGGGGCGTCTGGACGCTCGCGCTTGCCGTGGCGATCCTCGGCACGCAGGCCGCCGTCGCGGCGGGCTGGGTCGGGTTCGACAACCACCGTTTCCATGCCGCGCCGCTTCCCTTTCTACTCCTGATCGTCGGCGGGTTACTGTTCGGGTTCGGCACGGTGCTCGCCCGCGGGTGCATCACGCGGCTCACGGTTCTGACGGGCGGGGGCAACCTGAGGGCGCTTGCAGGGCTCTTCGTCTTCGCTGTGGCGGCGCATGCAACCCTTCAAGGCGTGCTCTCGCCGCTGCGCACGAGCCTTGCCGCCGTCACGGTGGATGTCGGCGCGGTCTCGCTCGCCGATCTGCCGGGAGGGGCATGGGTCTGGACTGCCGCACTCGCCGCCGCGGCACTCCTCGTGGCGCTCCGCTCGGGCGCGGGCCGCCGGAGCCTCGCGGGTGCCGTGGCGATGGGTGCGATGGTGCCGGTCGGATGGGTCGGCACGGGGCTCGTGCTTTACGACGACTTCGATCCGATCCCGCTCGAGAGCCTTTCCTTCACCGCGCCCTGGGCCGACACGCTGTTCTTCGCGATCGCCTCGACGCTCAGCTCCCCCGGTTTCGGCGTCGGGCTGATCGGGGGCGTTCTGGCAGGCGCCCTCGTGGCCGCGCTCGCCGCGCGACGGTTCGCCTGGGAGGGCTTCGAAAGCGCCGCCCAGACCGGCCGATCGCTGGCGGGCGCGGCGCTGATGGGCGTGGGCGGCGTGATGGCGGGCGGCTGCACGGTGGGTGCCGGCCTGTCGGGCATCCCGACGCTGTCCGTCGCGGCACTGTTGGCCTTCGGCTCGATCGTCGCTGGCATCCTCGCGGCGGGTTCGGTCGCTGCGCGGGCCGCTCGCGGGTCGCGCGGGCTTGTCGCGGCAGAGTAGGGCGGAACGGAAAAGGGTGGCCGCGGGGCCGCCCTCATGCCGCCGGGACGGGCGGTTCAGAGGATCTTCTGCCCCGTCTTTTTCCAGTCCTTGAGGAAGGCGTCGAGGCCCTTGTCCGTCAGCGGGTGCGCGGCCATCGCATGGATCACGCCCGGAGGTGCGGTCGCGACGTCCGCCCCGATCAGGGCCGCCTGCTTCATGTGGTTCACCGACCGGATCGAGGCCGCGAGGATCTGCGTGTCGAAGGCGTAGTTGTCGTAGATCGTGCGGATCTCGGCGATCAGGTCCATCCCGTCCATGTTGATGTCGTCGAGCCGGCCGATGAAGGGCGATATGAACGTCGCGCCCGCCTTGGCCGCCAGAAGCGCCTGGTTCGCCGAGAAGCAGAGCGTCACGTTGACCATGAAGCCCTCGTCGGTCAGGGTGTTGCAGGCCTTCAGCCCCTCCCATGTAAGGGGCACCTTGATCGCGATGTTGCCGGCGATGCCGGCCAGTTCCTTGCCCTCGGCGATCATGCCTTCGGCGTCGAGCGCGACGGTCTCGGCCGAAACGGGGCCATCGACGAGGTCGCAGATCTCCGCCGTGACCTCCTTGAAGTCGCGCCCGGATTTCATGATGAGGGAGGGGTTGGTGGTGACCCCGTCGACGACGCCGAGCTGGGCGAGATCGCGAATCGCTTCGATGTCGGCGGTATCCACAAAGAATTTCATGGCAGCGGTTCCTTAAGACTGGGGGCCGTGGTCATCTGGCGGCCTTCTAGCGCAAGGGTTGACGGGCGAAAAGGCATGGGGACGTCCCGTTTCGAGGAAGGATCGCGCGTGGGCGTGCTCACGCCGGAGCCGCTGGACCGGGTGCTGGACTACCGCGCGCCGGAGGGCGGCTGCTGGCTCGGCGCCTTCGTCGAGGTGCCGCTGGGGCCCCGCAAGGTGCCGGGTGTCGTGTGGGGCGAGGGGACAGGCGATTTCGATGCCGCAAAGCTGCGTTCTGTCTCCCGCGTGCTGGACGCGGCGCCGATGCGCGGGGAGATGCGGGAATTCCTCGCGCGCGCCGGCGCCTACACGCTGACGCCGATGAGCCAGATGCTGCGGCTCGCCACCCGCGCGCCCGGCCTCTCGGACCCGCCCTCGATGCGGAAGGTCTACCGGCTGGGCCACGGGGAGCCCGACCGGATGACGCCTGCGCGGGAGAAGGTCATCGCGACGCTGCAGGAATACGGGGGGCTTGGCTTCACCCTGTCGGAGCTTTCGGCGATGGCAGGCGTTTCCACCAGCGTCATCAAGGGGCTCGCGGCGCAGGGCGTGGTGGAGGAGGCCGACACGCCGCGCGACCTGCCCTACCCGTCGCTCGACCCGGACCGTGCGGGCAAGGCGCTGACAGACGATCAGGCGATCGCGGCCGAAGCCCTGAAGACAGGTATCCGCGGGCGACGCTATGGCACGACGCTGCTGAAGGGCGTGACGGGATCGGGCAAGACCGAGGTCTATCTCGAAGCCGTCGCCGAGTGCCTCCGTTCGGGTCGGCAGGCGCTGGTCCTCCTGCCCGAGATAGCCCTGACGGCAGAGTTCCTGACCCGCGTCGAGGCACGCTTCGGGGCGAGGCCCGCCGAATGGCATTCGGGCGTCACGATGACCGAGCGGCGGCGCTGCTGGAAGATGGTCGGGCGGGGCGAGGCGCAACTGGTGGTCGGCGCGCGCTCGGCGCTGTTCCTGCCGTTCCGTGACCTCGGTCTCGTCGTCGTCGACGAAGAGCACGACAATTCCTACAAGCAGGAAGAGGGTGCGCTCTACAACGCGCGCGACATGGCCGTGCTGCGCGCTTCGCTCAACGATGCGCAGGTGGTGCTGGCCTCGGCCACGCCGTCGCTCGAGACATGGGCCAATGCCGAGGCCGGGAAATACGCCCGCCTCGACCTCACTGCCCGCTTCGGGACCGCCGTCCTGCCTCGGATGGCCGCGATCGACATGCGGACGGAGGACCTGCCCGCGCAGTCCTGGCTGTCGCCGTCGCTGACCTCGGAGGTGGCGTCGCGCGTTCAGGCGGGGGAACAGGCGCTCCTGTTTCTCAACCGCCGCGGCTACGCGCCCGTGACCCTTTGCCGGGCCTGCGGCGCCCAGGTGGGCTGCGACCAGTGCGACGCGCGCATGGTCGAGCACCGGTTCCTCAAACGCCTCGTCTGCCACCAGTGCGGCGAGACGAAGCCGCTGCCCGAGACCTGCCCCGCCTGCGGGGTGGAGGGCAAGATGGCCGCCGTCGGCCCCGGCGTGGAGCGCGTGGCGGAGGAGGCCGCCGCGGCCTTCCCCGATGCGAAGATCGCGGTCCTGTCGTCGGACCTGTTCGGCTCGGCCCGCGCACTCAAGGCGCAGATCGAGGAGATCGCGTCGGGGGACACCGACATCATCGTGGGCACGCAGTTGGTGGCGAAAGGCCACAACTTCCCGCGCCTGACGCTCGTGGGTGTCGTGGACGCGGACCTCGGGCTTCAGGGCGGCGACCTCCGCGCGGCGGAGCGGACATTCCAACTCATCCGGCAGGTCTCGGGCCGGGCGGGACGGGCGGAGAAGCCGGGCGTCGCGCTCCTGCAGACCTTCCAGCCCGAGCATCCGGTGATCCGCGCGATCCTCGACGGCGACGAAGAGGCGTTCTGGCGCGCCGAGGCGGCGGAGCGTGAGGCGGCGGGAATGCCACCCTACGGACGCCTTGCGGGGATCATCATCAGTGCCGGCGACGCGGCCTCGGCCTTCGATCTGGGCCAGCATCTGGCGCGCAACGACGCGGCGATCCGTGCGGCGGGCGGCATCGTCTACGGGCCTGCGCCCGCGCCGATTGCCCGTGTGCGGGGCCGCCATCGGGTGCGGCTGCTGGTCAAGGCCCCCAAGGGCGCGCCGCTCCAAGGCGCGATCACCCGCTGGATGAGCGGATTGAAGCTGCCTTCACAGGTGCGGCTGGCCGTGGATATCGACCCGCAGAGTTTCTACTGATAGGGGCTTGCAACCATATGCAACGTTTGCAAGTGGCCACGGACGATCTAGAACCCCCGCCAAAGCCAGCGAGTGTCACGAAATAGTCATGTCAGTATCGATCACACCGAAACCGGGGATCCTCGAGATCGCGCTTTACCAGGGCGGCGAAAGCGCGCTGCCGGGTTTCGTTGCCCCCCTGAAGCTCAGCTCGAACGAAAATCCGTTCGGCCCGCCCCCCTCCGCGGTCAGCGCCATGGCGGAGGCCGCCACCATGGCGCACCGCTACCCCTCCACCGATCACAAGGGGCTGCGCCAGGCGCTGTCGGAAATCCACGGCCTCGACCCCGAGCGGATCATCTGCGGCGTGGGATCGGACGAGATCATCACGCTGCTGTGCCAGGCCTATGCCGGGCCGGGCGACGAAGTGCTTTACCCCGAGCACGGGTTCGGGATGTATCGCATCTCGGCGCTGGCCGCCGGCGCCACGCCCGTGACCGCGCCCGAGAAGGACCGCGTCGTCGACCCCGAGGCCATCCTTTCTGCGGTGACCGAGCGCACGCGGCTCATCTTCATCGCCAACCCGGCCAATCCCACCGGCACCATGCTGCCGCTCTCGGTCTTCGAGGACCTGGCGGCGCGCTTGCCGGAACAGTGCCTTCTGGTCATGGACGGGGCCTATGTGGAATACGCCGAA
>CAZUVG010000035.1:0-13154 GCA_964623765.1 uncultured Roseicyclus sp. | reverse complement strand
ACGCGCCGCGCCATCGAGCTTGAGACCTATGCCGACGAGCGCGCCGTCCTCGACCGTCTGATCGCCGAAGCGGGTCTGTCGCCGGAGGATCGCGAACGCATCACGGCGCGCGGGGCGGACCTCGTGCGCGCCATCCGCGGACAGTCGAGCCCGGGGCTGATGGAGGTGTTCCTCGCCGAATACGGCCTGTCGACCGAGGAGGGCATCGCGCTCATGTGCCTCGCCGAGGCGCTCCTGCGGGTGCCCGACGCCGAGACCGTGGACGATCTCATCGAGGACAAGGTCGCGCCGTCCGATTGGGGCACGCATCTCGGCCATTCCTCCTCGCCGCTCGTCAACGCCTCGACCTGGGCGCTGATGCTGACCGGCCGGGTCCTGCGCGAGAACGGGCAGCCGGGCGTCGCCCGCACCCTTCGCGGTGCGGTGAAGCGCCTGGGTGAGCCAGTGATCCGTACCGCCGTGCGCCGCGCGATGCGCGAGATGGGCAACCAGTTCGTCCTCGGCGAGGACATCGACGCGGCAATGTCCCGCGCAAAGGGCATGGAGGCGAAAGGTTACACCTATTCCTACGACATGTTGGGCGAGGCGGCGCTGACGGCGGCCGACGCGGAGGCCTATCTCGACGCCTATTCGAACGCCATCGCGCGGCTCTCTCGCGGGGCGAACTCCTACGATGTCGTCGCCAATCCGGGCATCTCGATCAAGCTCTCGGCGCTCCACCCCCGCTACGAGGAGACGCAGCGCCACCGCGTGATGGCCGAACTCGTGCCCCGCGTCCGCGACCTCGCCCGGGCGGCGCGGGCGGCGAACATGGGTCTCTCCATCGACGCGGAGGAGGCCGACCGGCTGGAACTGTCGCTCGACGTGATCGAGGCTGCCGCCCGCGACCCCGGGCTCGACGGCTGGGACGGATTCGGCGTCGTCATCCAGGCCTATTCCCGCCGCGCCGCGCCTGTCATCGACTGGACCGCCGCGCTGGCCCGCGACCTCGGACGGCGCATCATGGTGCGGCTCGTCAAGGGCGCCTACTGGGACACCGAGATCAAGCGCGCGCAGGTGGAGGGGCTGGAAGACTTCCCCGTCTTTACCCGCAAGGCCGCGACGGATGTCTCTTACCTCGCGTGCGCGCGCAGACTGCTCGACCACGCGCCGACGCTCTATCCGCAGTTCGCCACCCACAACGCTCACACGGTGGCGGCCATACTCGAGATGGCGGGCAACGAGCGCAACGGCTTCGAGTTCCAGCGTCTTCACGGCATGGGCGAGGCGCTGCACGACATGGTGCGGAGGGATGAGGGAACCCGCTGCCGCATCTACGCGCCGGTGGGCGCTCATCGGGACCTGCTGGCCTACCTCGTCAGGCGCCTGCTGGAGAACGGCGCCAACAGTTCGTTCGTCAACCAGGTGCTGGACGGATCGGTGCCCGCCGAGACCGTCGCCGCCGACCCGTTCGCGGCCGACGGACTCGGCCGTCCGCATCCGGCCGTCGCCGCGCCCGAAGACCTCTACGCGCCCGAGCGGTCCAACTCCCGCGGCTGGGACCTGCACGACCCCGCGACCATAGCCGCCCTCGACGCGGCCCGCGCGCCGTGGCGCACCGCGCGCTGGACCGCCTCCCCGATCATGGCCGCCGATCCCGGCGAGGGCACGAAGTGGGAGATCCGCAACCCGGCCGATCACGCCGATCTCGTGGGCGAGGTCACGCTCGCCTCCGCCGGTGACGTCTCGCGCGCCGCGGCGGCGGCCGCATGCTGGCAGGCCGCGCGGGCAGCGCGCGCCGAGGTGCTGCGCCGCGCCGCCGATCTCTACGAGAGACACGCGCCCGAGCTGTTCGCCATCGTGGCGCGCGAGGCTGGCAAGACGCCGAAGGATGCCGTTGCCGAACTGCGCGAGGCCGTGGATTTCCTGCGCTACTACGCTGCCCGCGCCACGGAAGCGACCGACCCGCCGCAGGGCGTCTTCGCCTGCATCAGCCCGTGGAACTTCCCGCTCGCCATCTTCACCGGCCAGATCGCGGCCGCGCTCGCCGCGGGCAACGCCGTCCTTGCCAAGCCGGCGGAGGCCACGCCCCTCGTCGCCGCGCGCGCCGTGGCCCTTCTGCACGAGGCCGGCGTGCCGCGTGCCGCGCTCCAGCTTCTCCCGGGCGAGGGGGCCGAGGTGGGCGCCGCGCTCACCGCCGAGCCGACCGTCTCGGGCGTCGCCTTCACCGGGTCGACGGCGACCGCGCAGAACATACACCGTGCCATGGCCGACAATCTCGATCCCGCGGCGCCGCTTATCGCCGAGACCGGGGGGATCAACGCTATGATCGTCGATTCTACCGCGCTGCCCGAACAGGCGGTGCGCGACATCCTCGCATCGGCCTTCCAGTCGGCCGGTCAGCGCTGCTCGGCGCTCAGGCTTCTCTACCTGCAGGAAGACATCGCCGACGGTTTTCTACAGATGCTTCTCGGCGCCATGGACGAACTGTGCCTCGGCGACCCGTGGGAGCACGCAACCGACGTGGGCCCCGTGATCGACGCGAAGGCCCGCGAAAGCATCGGTGCGCATATCGAGGCCGCCCGCGCCGAGGGTCGCCGCCTCCACCAGTTGCCCGCGCCCGAAACGGGCCATTTCGTGGGCCCCGCTGTCCTCCGCGTATCGGGCATGGCCGATCTCGACCGCGAGGTCTTCGGACCGGTCCTGCACGTGGCGACCTTCAGCGCCGGGGAGACGAACGCCGTGATCGAAGCGGTGAACGCCGCGGGCTACGGACTGACCTTCGGGCTCCACAGCCGGATCGACGCGCGTGTCGAGGAGGTGAGCCGTGCCGTCCGCTGCGGCAACCTCTACGTCAACCGCAACCAGATCGGCGCCGTGGTCGGCAGCCAGCCCTTCGGCGGCAGCGGCCTCTCGGGCACCGGGCCCAAGGCGGGCGGGCCGCTCTACGTGCCGCGCTTCTGCAGGCCGCCGGGAGGAAGCGTCGGGGAGGCACCGGCCGGGGCGCCCCCGGTCGATGCCGATGCGCTGGCCCGCGGACTTGCCGAGCTATCCGTTGCACCCGCGCCCGCGGGACCGGTGAGCCTGCCGGGGCCGACCGGTGAATCGAACCGCTATGCGACGGTCCCGCGCGGCCGCGTACTCTGCCTCGGCCCCGGCCGGGCCGCGGCGCTGGAGCAGGCCGATCAGGCGCGCGCCAAGGGCTGCGCGGCCCTCGCCGTCGCCCCCGGGCTGAGCACGGCGGAAGGCATGGACGGAACGGTATCGCCTGCCATGCTCGCCGAGCTTCCCGGCGTCGACGCCGTCGCCTTCCGCGGGCCGGAGGAAGAGGCCCGCGCCATCCGCAGGGCGCTTGCCCGCCGTTCCGGCCCGATCGTGCCGCTTCTCGCTGCCGCCGACATAGGGCCCTTCTGCGTCATCGAGCGTCACCTCTGCATCGACACGACCGCCTCGGGCGGCAACGCGAGCCTTCTCGCGCGCGCCGGCGGCTGAAGGGCGGTTGCCCGCCGCCCCTTCAGCGTTCCCGGAATCCGCCAGCCGCGCGGCCGCTCACATCGTGTAGTTCAGCCCGAGCCGGCCGCCATCGACGTAGATCGTCTCGCCCGTCACGTAGCTCGCCTTCTCGGAGCACAGGAACGCCACCACGTCCCCGATCTCGCGCGCGGTGCCGACGCGACCCATGGGCGTGCGCGAGAGCACCCGCGCCATCGCCTCGGGGTTGGCGTTGACGCCCGCCATCATCGCCGTGTCGATGGAGCCCGGCCCCACCGCGTTCACCCGAATTCCATGCGGCGCGAGCGCCAGCGCCGCCGCCTTGGTCAGCTGCATCACGCCCCCCTTCGAGGCGCAGTAGGCCGGGATCGCCGGGATCGCGAGCTGCGCGTTGATCGAGGACATGTTGACGATCGTGCCCGCGATCCCGTCCGCAACCATCCGCCTCGCCGCCCGCTGGAGCGCCACGAACGTCCCGCGCAGGTTGACCGCGATGACCCGGTCGAAGGCGTCCAGATCGTAGTCGAGAAAGTCGCCCGGCATCGCGATGCCCGCGTTGTTCACCAGCGCCGCGACCGGGCCGTGATCGGCCTCGATCCGGTCGAACAGCGCGCCGACGGCCTCCGCGTCACCCATGTCGCTGACGAGTCCCGCCGCGGCCCCGACCCGGTCGGCCGCCTCCGCAACGCCGTCCGCGTTCACGTCGGCGAGGATTACCTCGAACCCGTCCGCCTTCAACGCTTCGCCGCAGGCATATCCGATGCCCTGTGCGCCGCCGGTCACCAGCGCCAGTCTGCCGCTTGCCATCCTCGATCCCTCCTTGTGGTTCGCATCCGCCCCGGTCTAGCCCGTCTCGCCGCCGACTGCCACGGCGCGCTCAGAAGCCCTTCAGCACCTGGTTCGCGGCGAAGGCCGCGCGGAAGACGCGGGCCCTGAGCCCCGCCGCCGCGACCTCGCGCGGCGTGCTCAGCGGCAGCGGCAGGCTTGCGGGGTCTGCGCCGGTCAGCAACTCGGCCATCGCGCGGCCGAAGACGGTCCCCGAGGTGATGCCCCGCCCGTTGTAGCCGATCGGCGTCCAGAGACCCTCCTCCAGTCGGTGGATGCGCGGCAGGTGGTCGGGCGTGAGCGCGATCTGCCCGTCCCAGGCCTCCTCGAAGGCCACGCGCCCGAGGTCGGGAAAAAGCCTCTTGAGCCGCGCTTCCGCCCAGCGGCGCGAGGCGCCCGTGCGCGCGTCTCCCATGACCGAGCCCATGGAGCCCAGGATCAGGCGCCCGGCAGCGTCCTTTCGCAGGCTCGTCATGATGCGGCCCGTGTCCCAGACGCCGTGCCGTCCGGGAAGGATCCGTGCCGCGGCCGTGCCCAGCGGCTCCGTCGCCAGCTGGAAATAGGAGATGGGCGTAAAGGTGCGGTCCAGCGGCGGCCAGAGCGGGCCGGTATAGGCGTTGGTGCCAAGCACGACGGCCTGCGCCTGCACCTCGCCCCGGTCCGTCAGCACCCGCCAGCCGGTCGCGGTCCGGCGCAGCCCCGTCACCCGAACGCCGGTGGCAATGCGCGCACCGGCCCCGCGCGCCGCCCGTGCGAGGCCACGCGCGTAGCCCATCGGGTTAACCGTGCCCGCACGCCTGTCCAGAAGCCCGCCGGCAAAGGCCGTGCTGCCCGTGGCCGCCGCAACGGCTGCACGGTCCAGCATCTCGACGGGCGCGCCCAGCCGCGCCCATTCTGCATGCCGGCTCTCGAGGCCCTTCAGCGCCGCGGGCGCATGGGCGGCGTGGATCGTGCCGGCCCGGACCGGTTCGCAGCGGATCTGGTGACGTTCGATCAGGTCGAAGACGTAATCCGGCGCTGTTCCGAACTCTGCCAGGAACCGCGGCCCGTACTCCGGGCCCAGCGCGGCGCGCACAGCGGCCGGCGGATGCCACACCCCCGCGTTGACCAGGCCCGCGTTGCGCCCCGAGCCGCCGTGCCCGATCCGCCCGGCCTCCAGCACGAGGCAATCGAGTCCCCGTTCTGCCCCGTGCAGCGCCGTGGAAAGGCCCGTGTAGCCGCCGCCCACGATGGCCACGTCGGCCACTGCGTCCGCTTGCAGCGGCGCCTCGTGATCGGATTCCTCCGCCGAGCTGTCCCAGAGCGAGACACGCGTGCCATCCGTCATCTCCGATCCCCTTCGCCGCCGAGTTCCCGCGATGCTGCACCGCGTCACTGCCGCGCGTCAATTTCCCCTGCGGCGACGGTAACGCCGCGTCGCGCATGGCGTCGGCCGCCGCGCTCGCCTAGGCTTCGCCGGGTGAGGAAGAAGCATTCGGGGGCGGCATGAGCATCGAACTGGATTTCACCGGCAGGACGGTCGTGGTCGTGGGTGGCACGAGCGGCATCAACCGCGGCATCGCCGAGCTTTTCGCCCGCCACGGCGCCCGCGTCGCCGTCGCCTCCCGCAAGGAGGAGAAAGTCGCCGACACGGTTCGCGCGCTGGAAGGCCACGGCGCGGAGTCCATGGGCTTCGTCGCCGACGTCCGCGACCTGTCCGCCGTCGAGACGGGGCTGAAGCGGGTCCACGACGCCTGGGGCGATTTCGACGTGCTGGTCTCGGGCGCCGCCGGCAACTTCCCGGCAAGCGTGAACGGGATGTCGGCCAACGCCTTCCGCAGCGTGGTGGAAATCGACCTGATGGGCACGCTCCATGTGATGAAAGCGAGCTTTGCTTTCCTCAGGAAGCCCGGCGCGAGCGTCGTCAACATCTCCGCGCCGCAGGCCTTTCTGCCGATGTACGGGCAGGCGCATGTCTCGGCCGCGAAGGCCGGGGTCGACATGATCACCCGCTCGCTGGCCATCGAGTGGGGCGGGCAGGGCGTGCGCGTGAACTCGGTCGTTCCCGGGCCGATCGAGGGGACCGAGGGCATGGCCCGCCTTGCCCCGGGTGCCGAGGCGATCGCCAAGGTCGCGGCCTCGGTGCCGCTCGGCCGGCTCGGCTCGCCCGACGACATCGGGAACGCCTGCATGTTCCTCGCCTCCGACCTCGGCGCCTACGTGAGCGGCGCGGTACTGCCCGTGGACGGCGGCTGGAGCCAGACGGCGTGCGGGGGCATGGGCATGTTCCTCGGCGAGATCGTGAAGCAGATGGAGGGCGGCTGACGCGTCCCTCCGTCGTCGGCGACCTTCGGGCGTGCCTGTTGCCGGAAGGAACGCCTGCGGCGTGCACTTCTCCCCTCGCCGACGCTCTCGAGCGTCGGCTCAGCCCTGCCTCCGGCGGGAGTGTCCGCGACGGCCTCGAGACCATCGGCGCCTTTGGCGATTTGTCCTGGCCATGAACGCCGGGGGCGTGGGCGGAGTCTCCCGTGCGCGCGACCGATTGGCTCCCGTGGAGGGGTGAGGCCGCGCGGTTCGCGCCGATCGGCAGGACCGGATCAGAGCGCGCCGAGCGAGGTCATGGTCCAGGCGGCGAAATCCGAGACCATCTGTCCTGCGGCGGTGTCGAAGGCTTCGACGAGGTCGGCATCATCCAGCGACGGTGCGACGGCGCTCGCCGAGAATGTGCGTGTCGCCACGATGGCAACTCCCCGTTCGCGCACGATCCGGGCGATCATCCGGACCTCGACGGTCGCGGTCTCGCCACCCGGCGCGAGGACCGCCTGGAAGTCCACGAGTTCGCTGACGATGGCGAAGTCGCCCCCGGCCCCCAGCGGGCTGCGTCCGACGAACTCGAACGCCTGTGTCGCGTCGAGTGTGCGGAGCATGAGCGTCTGCACCAGTTGTGGCGCAGGCTCGCTCCAGCGCACGCCGGGCAGGTACTGGGCCTGCAGTGAAGAGGGCTGGATCATGATGCGCTCGGTGGCGAGCGCTCCGCCGGTGGTCGGCTCTTCGACGATAACGTCGAGCCGCAGCGGCGCGCCTTGCCGGACGGGCACGTTCGACGGTGCCTCCAGCACGAAGACCTCGCGCGGCGTCGTGGCATCGCCGATCGCCGTGATCGCCCCGCAGGAGGCGAGGAAGGGGAGGGCGCCGGCCAGCGCGAGGGTTCGGAACGGGCGTGAAAGGGACAATAGGCACCTCATCTTCTGAACTCCGGCACGTCTCCATCGAGGAAGAACTGCGTCGGGCTGCGCTCGATCCGGTTGGTGAGCCGGTCGAGGTTGCCGATCAGCGTGCGCGTCTCCTGTGCCAGCCGCGAGAACAGCGGCAGGGCGTTGGTGGTGAAGTCCCGCACACCGGGCGAGGATTGTTCGACGAGACGACCGAATTCCGCGAAAGCCTCGGCTGCTGCCGTGCTTGCGGTGCGCAGGTCCGCGGTGATCGCGGGCACGTCGTCCGACACCAGGCCGACCGCCTCGTTCAGACCCCGAACCGCGCCCTCCAGTTCCGAGAGGAGTCCCGGCACGTCCTCGGCAATCACCCGGTCCGCGCCCGCGAAGGCGCCTTCGGCCGCGGCGAGCGTCCGTTCGCCTGTCTCGAGCGCGCCGTTGATGGCGGAGAGCGTCTCGTTGGCGTTGGCGAACGTTTCCGTCACCTGGGCGAGGGTCGTTTCTCCCGATGACACGAGTCCCGAGACGTCGCCGCTGGCCTCCGTCAGGTCCTGCCCCACGGTCTCGATCACGGCGCGGGCATTTTCCACCGCACTCGCGACGTCGTCGAGCACGTCCGGCAGATCCTCCTCCGCCGCCCGCCGGATCGCAGCGATGGCATCGGTCGCATCGGACACGGCCGCCCGTGTCTCGGCGAGCAGCGGCGCGCCCTCCGCCGCGACGAGGTCGTCGATCGTGGCCGCGGCGTCTTCCACCGCGACCGCGGCGGCATCGAGCGTTGCGATCAGCCCGTCGGCGCGGGCAAGCGTCGCCTCGGCCTCCTGCAGGCGCGCTGTGGCCGTGGTGCCGGTTTGCTCGAAGGTCGCGATAAGCGCGCGCGCGTCGGCGCTCACCCCCGTCACTTCGCGGCGCAGGTCCGAGATGGTATCCTGCGCCAGCGTCGCGGTGCGGGTAAGATCCTCGGTGATGTAGCGTTGCGCCTCGGCGGCGACCGCCTGAACCGAGCTCACCGCGCCCGCGCCGTTCGTGACGATCACCGTCGTCTCTTCCGCCAGCCGCTCGATGGAATTGAGCGATTCGTCTGCCGAGGCGAGCACCACGTTCAGTTCCGCCGTCAGCGTGTCGAGCGTGGTGTTGAACCGGTTGATCTGCTGGGCGAAGTCGTCGACCGTCTGGGCCACCTGCGAGAAGGCCTCGAGCGTCGAGGCGAACTCGTCGGACGCCGACTCGGCGTTGACGATGATGCGCTCGATCCGGTTCGCGTTCTCGTCACTGAAGATGTCGCCGATCTCGCGCACGACGCGGAGTGTTTCCTCCACCAGCGCGGGGGCATCCTCGTAGAGCGTCTCGAGCGTCGAGCGTTCGGACTCGATCACCGGGATCGGCTGGTCGCTTGCCACCTCCAGAAGCGGCGCGCCGGGGGATCCGGGCCCGATCGCCACGTAGGAGACGCCCGTAACGCCGAGGGACTCGATGGTTGCAATGCTGTCGGTGCGCACCGGCGTCTCGGCGTCGACCTCGACGCGCACGGTCACGGTGCCGTCGCGGTCCGGCGTGAGCCGCACGTCCACGACCTGCCCCACGGGCAGGCCCGCGAAACGCACGTCGGAGGCGTTGGACAGGCCCGATACCGACCGGAAGCGGATGTCGTAGTAGGCGAACTGCCGGTCGAGCTCGATCCGGGCGAACCACAGGAAGAAGCCCAGGATCCCGAGGAAGCCTGCGATGGCGAAAGCGCCGATCAGGACGTAGTTGGCTTTCGTCTCCACTCAGTCGTCTTCCCTGCCGGTGTCGTCCGCCGCAGCCTCGAGCGCGGCCCGGGCCCGCGGGCCGTGGAAATAGGACCGCACCCAGGGATGGTCGACCGAAAGCATCTCCTGCATCGTCCCCGTGACCAGCACCTTCTTCTCGGCCAGAACCGCGACGCGGTCGCAGACCGCGTGCAGCGTGTCGAGGTCATGCGTGACCAGAAAAACGGTTAGGCCAAGCGACTGGCTGAGTCCACGGATCAACTCGTCGAAATCGGCCGCCCCGATGGGATCGAGACCGGCGGTCGGCTCGTCGAGGAACACGATCTCGGGGTCGAGCGCGAGCGCGCGTGCGAGGCCCGCGCGCTTCCGCATTCCGCCGGAGAGTTCCGAGGGATACTTGTCGCCCGCGATCCATGGCAGGCCGACCAGGGAGATCTTGAGGTCCGCGAGCGCCCGGGCGATCCCGGGGTCGAGGCCCGCGACGCCCTTCATCGGCACCTCGACGTTCTCCCGCACCGTGAGCGAGGAGAAAAGGGCCCCGTCCTGGAACATCACGCCCCAGCGGGCCTCGACGGCTGCCCGCGCATCCTGATCGGCCGTGAGAACGTCGGTGCCGAAGACGCGCACGCTGCCCGCGGCAGGTCGCTGGAGCCCGGCGATGGTGCGCAGAAGGACGGATTTGCCCGTTCCCGATCCGCCCACGACGCCGAGGATCTCGCCACGGCGCACGTCGAGATCGAGGTCCTCGTGGACGACGTGGTTGCCGAACTGGTTGCGGATGCCGCGCAGCTCGATCACGGGAGGGTCTTCTCCCGTGGTCGCCTGCGCCGCCGTGCCGGCGCGCGCGGCTTTCGCGTTCATGTCCAGGCCCGGCTCCTCCATCTCAGATGCCGAGCTCGGCGAAGAAGACGGAGAAGAGCGCGTCGGCCACGATCACCGCGAAGATCGCCGCCACGACCGATTTCGAGGTCTGCTGGCCGAGCGACTCCGCGTTGCTCTTGACCTGCATGCCTGCCCGGCACCCCACGACGCCGATGATCAGCGCGAAGACCGGTGCCTTGACGAGGCCCACCATGAGCTGGTCTGAGTAGCCGCCCTCGACGAGCCGCGTGCGGAACATCGCGGGCGAGATGCCGAGTTCGACCCACGACATGAGCGCGCCGCCGAAGATGCCCGCGACGTTCGCGATCAGCCCCAGGATCGGCAGCATCAGGAGGAGCGCGAGGATGCGCGGGACGAACAGGACCGTGGCGGGGTCGAGGCCGAGCGTTCGCATCGCATCGATCTCCTCGCGCATCTTCATCGAGCCGATCGCCGCGGTGAAGGCCGAGGCGGTGCGGCCCGCCACGATGATCGCGGTGAGAAGGACACCGAGCTCGCGCAGGACCGAGACGGCGATGAGATCGACGACGAAGACCTCCGCCCCGAACTGGCGCAGCTGAACCGCCCCCTGGAAGGCGAGCACGACGCCGATCAGGAACGCCATGAGCGCCACGATCGGCACGGCCTTCACCCCCACCTCCTCGCAATGGGCGACAAGCGCGGTGAAGCGGAACTCGCGCGGGTGACGGATGCTGCGGGCGAGACCGGCGAGGAAAATTCCGAGATAGCCCGCAAGCCCCGCGAGCGTCCCCGCGGCGCCCGCGACGGCGCGCCCCACGCCTTCGACGCGATCCGTCAGGCTCCGGCGTTGCGGCGGGAACGTCTCGGGCTCGGGCAGGGCTTCGGCCACGCGGTCGAGCAGGGCCGACACGCGGGGTGGGGCGTTCAGGATCTCGACCCGCCCGCCCTCGGCCTCGGCCCGGGCCCGCAGCCGGGCCAGCGACCACGCCCCCGCGGTGTCGAACCCCGCGACCTCCGCCAGATCGACCTGCACGCGAGTGCCCATGTCGATTGCGGACATCCTCTCGTCGACCCGCGTGACCGTGCGGATCGTGAGCGAACCGGAGACGGCGACGTGCGCCGCGCCTTCGTCCGCCGCGATGTCGATCCGTGCGCTCTGGTCCAAGGCCATTGTACCGCTCTCCACCGCGCCGGCCACTGCGTCGGCGCAAGCACTGGTTCTAGAGCAGTCGGGACCGGGTTACAAAGCCCGCCGACGTCAGCCGGGCGAGAGCAGCAGGAACAGGATACCGCCACCCAGCGCCGTGCAGACGAGGCAGGCGAGTGCCGTCTGCGCCAGCACGTCCCCCTCGCGCCCGACGAGGCCCACCGTCGCGCTGCCCGCGATGATGTTGTGCGGCGCGACGATGTTCCCCACCGCCGCGCCGAAGCTCTGGGCCGCGGCCATCGCGGCGAGGGGCAGTGCGAGACGTTCGGCGGTGGAGACCTGAAGCTCGGTGAAGAGCACGTTCGACGCCGTCGCCGAGCCAGTGATGAAGGTGCCGAGCACCCCGAGTAACGGCGCGACGAGCGGCCAGGCAGCGCCCGAACGCGAAGCGGCTTCCGCCAGCGCCTCGATCATGCCGGAATGGACCATCAGCCGCGACAGCGTCAGCATGACCAGGAGCGCGAGTCCGACCGGCAGGAGCCTGCGGAGGGCCGCCCCGAGCGCAGGCCCGAGGAGCGCCTGCCGCCCCGTCATCAATGCCCCCGAGACGAAGCCCGCCACGAGGATCGTGCCGGGATGATAGAGCGGTGCGAAGGAGCCCGTGAACCGTTCACCGATCTCCCACGCGAGCGCGAGGCCTGACAGCGTCTCCTGCAGCGGGCCGATCAGCCGTGTGGCGAGAACGAGGGCGAGGATCACAAGGTATGGTGCGAGGTCGGGAAGGAGGCCGCGAGGGTCGAATGGCGCCGCCGGACCCGCCCGCCTGAGGATGGTGACGAAGATCCCGAGGCCGATCAGCGCGCCGCCGAGGGACGGCAGTTCCGGTCCTACGGTCGCCGCGAGCGCGATGGAGGGCACGAAGAAGCAGAGCGCGGCGAGCGCGGACCAGCCGATGTCGGGGCGCGAAAGCGACCCTTCGCCCGCGAGCCTCACCATGAGGAGCAGGAGCACCGGCCCCGCCAGTGCATGGAGAAGGGCCGCACGCACCGCGACCGCCGTGGGTTCGAGCCCCGTCACCGCGATCTGGGCAAGGACGGGCGTGCCCACCGCGCCGAAGGAGACGCCCGAGGCATGGCCGAGAAGCGCCAGCGCCACGGCGCGGACGGGCGGATAGCCGAGGCCGACGAGAAGCGGCGCGGCCAGAGCCACCGGCGTGCCGAATCCCGCCGCGCCCTCGATGAAAAGGCCGAAGAACCACGCGATCAGCACGGCCTGCAGCCGCCGGTTCGCGGTGAGCCGGGCCAGCGCGTCGCGGATGCGCAGGATGGCGCCGGCACGGTCCTGGAACTCGTAGATGGCGAGCGCGGGCAGGATGATCCAGAGGATCGCGGCGGTTGAATGGAGCGCCTCGGCCAGCACGCCCGCGCCCGCGCCGAGATCCTCGGTGACCGGGCCCGGCGACAGGTCGAAGACCGTGGCGGCCAGCAGCAGCGCGAGCGCCAGCCCCGCGAGTCCCGCCAAGGCGGCCGAGCGCCGCATGAGGCCCATGCCCACGAGGATCACGACGAGCGGCGTGGCGGCGAGGACTGCGTTCATCTCAGGCGCTTCCGGCCCCGGATGGGGCCGCCGTTCCGTCTGTGGTCATGCAGCACCTTCCCGCGCCTCTTGCGATTCCCGTGACGTTTGACGCCATTGGTAACCGATCCCGCGCCGACGCGGAAACCGGGGCGGACATGGCTGCGCGGGGACAGGTGGAGGCGAGTACCGGAATCGAACCGGTGTGCACGGATTTGCAATCCGCTGCGTAACCACTCCGCCAACTCGCCTTATCAAGCACTTAGCGGTCACGGGTCGCCCCCTGCCGCACGGCCTGCCGAGCATTCATGGTCCGTTTTCGTTCCGTTCGCAAGGGGTCTTTTCCGCACC
>CAZUVG010000034.1:0-13173 GCA_964623765.1 uncultured Roseicyclus sp. | reverse complement strand
TCGCCGGGATCGGTCGTGCCCACGAGCACGCGGTAGAGCAGCGCCTCGGGCTTCTGCGTGGGATGGGCCTTGTCGCCGGCGGCGTCCTTGAGCCGTTCGCCCCCGGTGCAGAGCGGGATGACCCAGTCCGAGCGCATCTGGATGCCCTCGTTCAGCGCCTTCAGCGCCTCGTAGTTGAAGGTGTATTTCGCGCCTTCCGACTTGGACGCCCAGATCAGGGTCTCGTGCGCGTTGGTCAGCCGCTTGCCGCGGAAGTTCGGCATCGGGTTCGTCTTGCGCCAGACCACGTCGTTCAGGATCCAGTAGCCCTGGTTCTGAAGCTCGGCGCCGACGCGGAAGATGTTGTGATAGCTGCCGATGACCCAGATCGCGCCGTCCGGCTTCAGCAGGCGGCGCGCGGCGGCAAGCCAGTCGCGGGTGAAGCGGTCGTAGGCGGCGAAGCTGTCGAAGCTGTCCCAGTCGTCGTCGCAGGCATCGACGAGGCTGTTGTTCGGGCGGTGCAATGAACCCTTGAGCTGGAGGTTGTAGGGCGGGTCGGCGAATACCAGGTCCACCGACGCTTCGGGCAGACCGCGCATCACCTCGATGCAGTCCCCGTCCAGAATCGTGTTGAGCGGCAGGCGCACGGCCGCCGCGGCTTTTTTCGTTTTCGTCATCACTGCCTCTGATCCGGCGCCTCTCCGGGCGCATCACGACATTCCATAGAATCGCCCAAAGGCGAATCGGGGTCAATTTCTTTTTTGGAATCAGTGGGTTGTCGCGTCAGTCGCACAACATCTGGTGGACCGGCGCGAAGGACCGCCTATGGTGCGGGGTCACCCCTAGATGTTGGAGGGCGCGGCGATGCTCCTCCGTGCCGTAGCCTGCGTTGGTCGCCCAGCCGTAGCCCGGGAAGGCGGCATCGAGCTCGGCCATGACCCGGTCGCGCGCAACCTTGGCGACGATGGAGGCCGCGGCGATCGACAGGCAGAGCGAGTCGCCGCCGACGAGCGCGGTGGCGGGAGAGCGCAGGCCCGGCGGGCAGGCGTTGCCGTCGATCAGCGCGTGGCAGGGCGGCTCCGGGAGGGCATCGACAGCGCGGCACATGGCAAGAAAGGTCGCGTTGCGGATGTTTAGCGCGTCGATCTCCGCGACGCTCGCCCAGCCGATGCCGACGCGGGCGACGGCCTCGATCTGAAGGAGAAGGTGCTCGCGCCGCCCGCGCGCGAGCACCTTCGAGTCGTTCAGGCCCTCGGGGATGCAGGCGACGTCCAGCACCACGGCCGCCGCCGTCACCGGACCCGCGAGCGGCCCGCGGCCCGCCTCGTCCACGCCCGCCACGACGCGTGCGCCGCCAGCCAGAAGCGCCTCCTCGTGGGCGTATGTCGGGGCGGTATCCCGTGCCATGTCCCGGTCATCCCACGGCGCGCCGTCCCGCGCAAGAAAGGGCGGCGATGGGCCCCACCGCCGCCCCTCCGTCCCCGGGGTCGTCGCGACCGTTGCCTTCAGGGACGGAAGCCCGCCTCGCGCTGCCAGCCGTTCTGGGCAAGGCAGCGGCCGCGGTAGATCATGCGCGGGCCACGGTGCGTCTCGACCCGGCGCAGGCACTGCTGCGGCAGGGCGGCGGGGCGGGCGACGTTGTTCTGCATGCAGCGCCGGACATAGCCGCGGTAGTAGCCGTTGCGGTCCTGCCCCTCGATGAAGCATCGGGCAGGGGCGACCAGAGGCTGCGGACGGTGTGGCCTGTGCGTGGAGGCGCGGCCGCGGTTCTCCGAGCGGTTCTGGTTCTGGATCGCCTGCCCGATGGCATAGAGCGCGATCAACCCGCCGATGATGGCGACGACCTCGTCGTTGTTGGCGCGGGCGGGCGTGGCCGAGGCGGTGACGCCGCCGAGGCCGAGGCCAAGGGCGAGAAGGGCCGCGGTCAAAGTTCGTGCGATGGGTCGCATGATGGTGGCTCCTTGGGGTCTGGTTTCGGTCTGCCGGACGTTCCGGCGCGTGATGGACCGACGGTCCGGCCAATCCCCGAAGCCACGCAATGACAGCCCGGCGCTATCGGATGACAGGGGCGCAGCGGCCCCGCGTCATTGCCTGTCGGGACGACTTGCGGCACCCGGGGGACCGCGGCTTGTGGACGCCCCCCGCCGCATCAAGTACGAGGTGATCCATGAGACGACCGATCCGCATCCTCGTGACCGCCGCCCTTCTCTCGCTCATGGCCGGTCAGGCCGCCGCGGCCTGCTACGCCGACTACCGCGCCCGCACGGAGAACCCGCTGCGCCTGCACTACGGCGTGATCGAGCTGCCCGATTCCGCCTGTTCCGTCGCGGCCGCCCAGCCGGTCATCGCGCGGCGCATCGCGGCCGATGGATGGCAGCTACTTCAGGTCATCTCGGTCTTCGACGAGGGCGGGCTTGATGCCAGGAGGTCCGATGCCGGAGCGTACTTCCTCCGTTACTGAGGCGCGCGTCGCCTCGGGCCGCGTCATCCAGATCGGCCTCGTCGCGATCGTCGCGATCCTGGTCGTCTCGGCGGTGCTGCTGTTCGCGAACCTGCCCGACGCCGACGCCTTCAACAGCGCCATCGCGGACATCTTCGTGAACGCCGACGTGCGCGACCCCGACGCGACGCGGATGCTGGAGATCCTCGCGGCCTCGGGCACGACGTTCTCCGGCGTGCTGGCGAGCTACCGGGCCGTGATGTTCGTGCTCATGGTGTTCGCCGCGGCACTCCTGATCGCCTGCCTCGTCTTCCTCGCCACCATCGTCACGCTCAACCGCCGCATCGGCGAGATCGAGCGGCAGGGGATACAGGTCTCCTCCCTGATCCTCTCGCGGGAGGAGCGCGTGGTGCTAATCAACAACCTCGAGTTCAAGCTGACCGAAGCGGCGATGGAGACGCTGTCGGTGCTGGCCGAGGCGCGGCTCGACGACGAGGTTCTGACCGGCGCGCAGATCGAGGCGATGGTTTCGGGGCGCCCGGAAACCGACGTGGACGAGGCGGCGGGTGCGACCCGGATCAAGCGGCTCAGGGACACGCTCGGCAACCAGATGGTCAGCGAGCTTCTGATCAAGAACATCGCGCGGCGCGGCTACGTCCTGTCGATCGACAAGGACGTGATCCGGATGCTCTAGCCGGCAGCGACAGCCGCCATCACGCCGCGCAACTCCGCCAGCCCCCGCATCCGCCCGATCAGCGGGTAGCCCGGCTGCCCCTGCCGATCGACGTCGTGCAGCAGGTCGTGGCCGTGATCGGGCCGCATCGGGATCTCGGAATCGGCCCGCCCTTGCGCCCGCCTGCGCGACTCCTCGGCCATGAGCGCGCGGATCGTGGCGACCATGTCGGTGTCGCCCTCCAGATGCGCGCTTTCCTGGAAACCGACGCGGAGGCCCGTCTCGTCGCCGTCGCGCCGCGTGTTGCGCAGGTGGCAGAAGTGGATGCGGTCACCAAGCACCTCGACGAAGGCCACCGGGTCGAAATCGGCCCGCACGCCGAGGGACCCGGTGCAGAAGGTCGCGCCGTTGGCATGGCTCGGAACGGCGCCGAGCACGGCAAGGTAGTCCTCCAGCGTGGACATCACGCGCGGCAGACCCAGCAGCGGGAAGGGCGGGTCGTCGGGATGGCAGCACAGGAGAAGGCCGAGTTCCTCCGCGACGGGCACGACCTCGTGCAGGAAGGCGACCAGGTTGGCGCGCAAATCCTCCGCGCCCAGCCCGTCGTAGTCCCCAAGCCGCGCGCGGACGTCCTCCAGCGACCAGCTTTCCATCGAGCCGGGAAGCCCCGCCGTGATGTTGGCGGCAAGCGCCGCGGCCGCCGTCTCGTCGAGTTCGGCGGCGCGACGCGTGGCCTCGGCGGCAACGTCGTCGGGATAGTCCGTCCCGGCGCCCTCCCGCCCGAGGATGTACAGGTCGAAGACGGCGAAATCGACGAGGTCGAAGCGCATCGCCGTCCCGCCATCGGGCAGCGGTTCGCGCAGCGCGGTGCGGGTCCAGTCGAGCACCGGCATGAAGTTGTAGCAGATCACGCGGGGACCGCCGGCCTCGGCCAGTGCGCGAAGGCTGCGGGTCCATGCGTCGAGATGTTCGCGCCACGGGCCGGTGCGCGTCTTGACGGCCTCGGACACGGGGATGCTCTCGACCACGTCCCAGGTCAGTCCCGCGGCCTCGATCTCGGCCTTCCGCGCCGCGACCTCGCCGACCGCCCACGCCTCGCCGGCGGGGACGTGGTGCAGCGCGCTCACGATCCCCTTCGCGCCGGTCTGCCGAACCTCGGCGAGCGTGATCGGATCGGGCGGGCCGAACCAGCGCCAGGTCTCCCTCATGCCGCCGCCTCCGGGCGCCAGCCGTGCCAGAGGGGATTGTTCTCGGCCAGCGGCAGCGTAACGGCGCCCCCCGACCGCGCCGCCGCGTAGATCGCGGTCACGAGTTCGATGGAGGCGCGACCGGCCTCGTAGGTGACCGCCCGATCGCCGCACCCGGCGAGCGCCTCCGCCACCGCCTCGAGATATCCCGCGAAGCCGGGGCGAGCGTCCTGCGCCTGCTCCACGATGGCGTCGACCTCCGCCTGCCGGGCCCGGTCGCGCGCATCGAAACGCCAGTCGCCGGTCGCCGGCGCGTAGGGGACCGTGTCGCTCGTCGCCGTCAAATCGCGGAAGACGTAGCGCAGGCGCGTCTCGTCCAAGGCGGCGCCGAGGGTGATGGACGACGTCGCGAGCGTCCCGTCCTCGAATCGGAAGACGATGCCCGCGCAATCCTCCGTCTCGATCGGGTTCACGCGGGTGGCCAGTTGCGCCTGCACAGAGGCCACCCTGCCGAGGTAGCGGCACAACAGGTCATGGGCGTGGATCGCGTGGCTCAGCACCGCACCGCCCGATTCCCCCGCCCACGTCCCCCGCCACGGCACGGCGTAATAGGCGGCGTCTCGGTTCCAGTGCGTCTCGATGCTCGCGGCCACCGGCGGCCCGGTTAGGCCCGCCTCCACCAGCGCGTCGAGCGCCGCGGTGGCGGGGCCATAGCGATACTGGAAGACGGGGAAGAGCTGCCGGCCGGAGCGCTCCAGCGCCACGCCGATCTCCGCGATCTCGGCCATCGAGCGCGCGAGCGGTTTCTCGCAGATCACGTGCTTGCCTGCCCCGAGCGCGGCCACGGCAACATCCGCGTGCAGGTGCGGCGGGAGGCAGATGTCGACGAGGTCGATCGCATCGTCCTCCAGCACCGCCGCGATCTCCGTCTCCAGCCGGATCGCGGCATTCCCCGCCGTCACGAGCCGCGCCCGTTCGGCATCGCGATCGCAGAGTACGGCGACCTCGAAGGTCTCCGGCAGCGCGCGGTAGCCCGTCAGATGCTCCGCCCCGATCCCGGCGCCGAGAATGGCGACGCGGATCACGCCGCGCCCTCCGCCATGGCCTGCGCCCTGAGCGCGAGGTCCATGACCGTGAAGGCGTGGGACTGCCGCATCGCCGTTTCCGTGCGGTTTTCCACGTCGGCGACAATGCGCGGGAAATAGGGCAGGCCCGCGTCCCGCGCGTCGATGGCCTCGCACCGCTCGCCGTTGACGAGGATCAGCGTGTCGGTCCCCTCGCGCCCCGCCACGTCCACGTATTTCCTGAGCTCGATATAGCCCTCCGTCCCGAGGATCGTCAGCCGCCCGTCGCCCCAGTTGGGCAGCGCCTTTGGCGTGAACCAGTCCACGCGGATGTAGCCGCGGCCGCGGTCGGACCTGAGCGCGATCTCGCCGAAATCCTGCAGCCCCGGGTCGTCGCGATGGGCATAGTTTTCAACCGCCGCATGCACGATCTCGGCCGTGTCCGAGCCGGTGAAGTGCAGGAACTGGTCGATCTGGTGGCTGGCGATGTCCGTCAGGATGCCGCCATAGGCCTCGCGGTCGAAGAACCAGCCGGGGCGCGTATCGCGATTGAGCCGGTGCGGCCCCAGGCCGACGGTCTGGACGACCCGGCCGATGGCACCTTCTTCTACAAGTTTTCCGGCAAGGGTGACCGATGGCACCTCGAACCGCTCGGAGAAGTCGACCGACCAGATGCGCCCCGTCTCCGCCTGCACGCGGCGGATGTCGGCAAGCTGCGCCGGCGTCGTGCAGCCGGGCTTGTCCACCATCACGTCCTTGCCCGCCTGCATCGCCTCGATCGCGAGCGCGGCCCGGTCACGGGGGATCGCGGAGATGACGACCAGCCGGATCTCCGGATCGCGCAGCAGCGCATCGCGGTCCGCCACGCGGGGCAGGCCCGGGAAGCGCTTGCGGAAGCCCGGCTCCGTCTCCGGGCTGCCTTTGGTCCACCAGCCTGCGCAGGTGGCTCCGGCGGAAATCAGGTTCTCCGTCATGCCGTAGGCGTGGCGGTGGTCGATGCCGATGACGGCGAAGCGCAAGCTCATGGCGCGAAAGGCTCCTCGGAGACGGAAACGGTGCGCCCCGCGGCAGCGGAGCGCGTGATGGCGTCGATCAGGCGATGCGCGTCCAGCGCGTCGCGGCCGGGGATCGCGGGCGGGCGGCCCTCGCGAAGCGCCGACGCGAAGTCCTCCAGCACCGACTGGTGCCACGCGTGGGTGAAGGCCATGGGATCGGCGCCACCGCCCGTCGTGGCCGCGGCCCCATGCCGCTCGGACCGGCCGTCGCGCCACGACACTTCCAGCACGCCATTGGCAAGCCTAAGGCTCGCATTCTCGAAATGGAGCACGATGGATTCCGAGCCTCCGGGAAAGCTCGCCGTCGAGGCCGTGAGCCATCCCGCGGCGCCGCTGTCGAACCGCAGGCCGGCAACGGCGACATCCTCCGCTTCCATCTCGTGGAAGCGGGTCGTCGCCGTCATCGCCGCAACCTCGCGGACGGGGCCGGCCAGCGCGATGGCAAGGTCGATCGTGTGAATCGCCTGGCTGATCAGCACGCCGCCGCCGTCGCGGGCGTAGGTTCCGCGGCCCGGCTCGTCGTAATAGGCCTGCTCCCGCCACCACGGGACAGAGATCTCGACGAGACCGGGGGCGCCAAGGGTGCCGCCCGCCACCAGATCCGCAGCCTTGCGGGACGCCTCGCGCATCCGGTGCTGGAACACGATGCCGAGGGGCACGCCGGCGGTCTCGCAGATGGCGACGACCTCCTCCGCCTCGTCGAGTGTTCGGCCGACGGGTTTCTCCAGCAAGATCGCCTTGCCGGCCTCGGCCAGCGGCCGGACGATGTCGGCGCGCGCGTCGGGCGGGGTGACGATCAGCCCGGCATCGACCCGGGAATCGGCCCCGACGGCCGCGAGATCTGGGAAGACCTCGACGGTGTGGCCGAGTATCTGTTCCGCCTCCTCGGCGAAGCGGGCCGCGCGCACGTCCGACCGGCCAATAAGGCCGACGAGGCGGCAAGGCGGGTCGGCGTCGCGAATGGCCAGAACATGGGTCTTCGCAACCATGCCGGCGCCGATCAGCGCGATCCCGAATGGGCGTTGGTCCGCAGTCATGCCTCTCCTCACGCGGCGCAGACTGCGCGCCGGGGCGATCATTGTCAACTTGCCTGAACACCGGTATACCGCACGGAACCACGATGTCCCGAGGGGTGCCGGGTGAGCTTGAACGAACCCATTTTCGATCCCGTGCGACCGCCGCTCGATTTCGGCCGGCCGGCGGCCGACCAGATCCACGCGGCACTGCGCGCGGAAATCCTGTCGCTTGCGTTGCCGCCCGGCACCCGCGTCTCCGAGGCCGACACGGGCGCACGCTTCGGCGCCAGCCGGACGCCGGTGCGCGAGGCCATGACGCGGCTGCGGGACGAGGGTCTGATCGACACCCGGCCCTCGCGCGGCAACTACGTGACGCCGTTCTCCGAGGGCGGCATCCGCAGCGCGCAGTTCATCCGCGCGGCGCTGGAGACGGCCGCCGTCGTCCGCATCGCCGAGACCGGGCTTTCGCCCGCGGACGAGGCCCGCCTCGCGGACGCGCTCGCCGAGCAGAAGGCCGCCATCGCCGCCGCCGACGCAACCGCCTTTCACGCAGCCGACGACGCCTTCCATGCCGCGCTTGGCGCGGCGACGGGCCTTGACCGGGTGCGCACGCTGGTGGAGCGGGAGAAGACGGCGCTCGACCGGCTGAGGGCACTTAGGCTCCACGACGCGGATCACCTCGCGGAACTCAGGGACGACCACCGCCGCATCCTGACCGCGCTCCGCAAGGGCAAGGCCGAACGTGCGCGCAAGATCATGGAGGCGCACCTTGCCGGTGTCCTCGACGTCCTGGCCGGTCTCAAGGCCGAGCATGCGGAGTATTTCGCATGAGCCCGGCGCCCCGCCTTCCCACGCTCGGGGCGCGCGCCGCGGCGCTGCACGCGCAGGTGCGCGACCTGCCCATCGTCTCGCCCCACGGGCATTGCGACCCGGCGTGGTGGGCCGGGGACACCGCCTTTCCCGACCCCGCCGCGCTGCTCGTGACGCCGGATCACTACCTGTTCCGGATGCTCCATTCGCAAGGCGTGCCGCTCGGGGATCTCGGCATCGGGCAGCCCGAGGGCGCGCGGGACAGCCGCGCGATCTTTCGCATCCTCGCCCAGCACTGGGACGCCTTCCTCGGCACGCCGACGCGGATGTGGCTGGAGCACACGTTGCACGAGGTGATGGGCCTGGAGTTGGCGCTCGCACCGGACACCGCCGACGCCGTGCACGACAGCATCGCCACGTGGCTGTCCGATACCGGGAATCGCCCGCGCGCCCTGTTCGACCGCTTCGGGATCGAGTTTCTTGCCACCACGGACCCCGCGACCTCCCATCTCGCCCGACACGACGCGATCGCGGACTCGGGCTGGCGTGGACGGATCGTCCCCACCTTCCGGCCCGACGACCTGATCGACCCCGCGCGGCCCGGACATCGCGCTGCCGTCGACGCGCTGGGCGAAATGACCGGAGCCGACCTCGGCACCTTCGCGGGCTACGTCGACGCGATCCGCGAGCGCCGCGCGGCCTTCCGCCAGCGCGGCGCGACGGCGACCGACCACGACGTGCCGCGGCTGATGACGCACCTTCTGCCGCGCCCGGATGCCGAGGCGCTTTATGCCCGGGCGCGGCGCGGCACGCTTGCTCCCGCGCAAGCCGCCGCCTTCCACGGCCACATGCTGACCGAGATGGCGCAGATGTCGGCCGAGGACGGGATGGTGATGCAGATCCACGCCGGGTCGACGCGAAACACCAACCGTGCTTTGCTTGAGCGATTCGGTCCCGACATGGGCGCGGACATCCCGCGCGCGATGAACTGGGTCGACGGGCTCGACGCGCTGCTGAACCGGGTGGGCAACCATCCCCGTTTCCGCCTGATCGTCTTCACGCTGGACGAGAGCGCCTATGCCCGCGAACTCGCGCCGATGGCCGGGCACTGGCCCTGCCTGCGGCTCGGGCCGCCGTGGTGGTTCCACGACAGCCTGAACGGCATCCGGCGCTACTTCGACCGGGTCGTGGAGACCGCCGGCTACATGAACCTCGCGGGGTTCAACGACGACACGCGTGCGTTTCTCTCGATCCCGGCACGGCACGACCTGTGGCGGCGGGGCGTGGCGCTGCACCTCTCCGACCAGGTGGAACGCGGCGTTCTGCGGATGGCCGATGCCGAACGCCTGGCGCCGTGGCTCGCCCGCGACCTCGCCCGCGCGGCCTACCGGCTGGACGGGGATTGAAGCCCATGCCGCGGATCGTCCATCTGGGGCTTGGCAACTTCCACCGCGCGCACCAGGCTTGGTACACGCAGGCCGCGGGCGGCGACTGGCGGGTGACAGGGGTCGCCATGCGCTCGGCCGCCGTGCGCGACGCGCTGGCCGCGACCGGGGGGGCCTACGATCTCGGCGTCCTCGGCAACGGCGGCCTCCGGGTCGAACGGATCGCCGTCCACGACCGGTTGCTGGTCGCGGCCGAGAACCCGCAGGCCGTGCTGCAGGAGCTCGCCGACCCCGAGGTTGCCGCGGTGACACTGACCGTGACCGAGAAGGGCTACTGCCTGCGCCCCGAGGGCGGGCTCGACCTCGAGGCAGAGGCGATCAGGCAGGACCTTGGCGCCGGCCGTCCGCGAAGCGCGCCCGGCCTCCTCGCCCATGCGCTTGCCCGGCGTCACGCCGACGGGGCGCCCCCGCTCACGATCCTCTCCTGCGACAACCTCTCGGGGAACGGAGGGCGGCTGCACGAGGCCGTCCGCGGCTTTCTCGACGCCGCCGGGCTGCCGGCCGATGCGCTGTCGGGGGTCTGCTTCCCCGACACGATGGTCGATCGCATCACGCCGGCCACGACCGCGGAGACGGCAACGCGGATGGCCGAGGTCGCGGGCCGTCCCGTCGACGCGCCGGTCCTGACGGAAGGCTTCACCGAATGGGTGATCGAGCAGTCCGCCGCAGGCCCCCTGCCCGACTGGGCGCGGGCGGGCGCCCGCATCGTGGCCGACGTCGCGCCCTTCGAGCGGCGCAAGCTCCTGTTGCTGAACGGCGCGCATTCGGCGCTCGCCTACGGCGGCCTGCTGAGGGGTCACGCGTTCGTGCACGAGGCCATCGCCGACCCGGTGCTTGGCACGCATGTCCAGACGCTCTGGGCGGAGGCCGCGGCGCTGCTGCCCGAATTCGACGCGGCCGAACGCGCGGACTATATCGGCGCGCTGACCGCGCGGTTCTCGGTCGCGGGCATGGCCCACCGGCTGGAGCAGATCGGCATGGACGGCAGCGCGAAACTCGCCCAGCGCATCCTGCCCGTCCTGCGCCACCACGGCTTCGACAGTCCCGCCGCATCACGGGTGGTGGGGCATTGGTGGCGCGTGCTCGAACGCCGGGCGCGGGAAGGGCGGCCGCTCGACGATCCGGCGGAGCCAGCGCTGCTCTCGGCGATCCGCTCGGGCGGGTCTGCGTCGGAACGCTTCATCCTGGGTCTCGCGACGCTCGGGATCGCGCCGGGGGAGGTGCCGGGCGGCTGGGCCGAGGCGACGCTGGCCACCGCCCCGGAATGACGCATTGCAATCGGGCCTGATCCCGACAAGAACGCTTGGAATGACCAGACCGTCCCCCCATCGACCCGGTTCAGCACCCGAAGGCGGGCGCCGTCCCGGTGCGCTGCCCGTGATCGCCTGGATCGCGGCGGCCGTCTGCCTCTTGCCGATGGTGGCGGTCGCCCTGGCCGCGCTCGGCGGTGGCATGGACACGGTCCTGCGGCTGGCGGAAACGGTGCTGCCGCGCTACGCGGTCACGACGGCGGCGCTCGTGCTGATCGTGGGCATCGGCACGGCCGTCATCGGTACCTCGACCGCGTGGCTCGTGACCGCCACGCGGTTCCCGGGCCGCAGGCTTCTGGAAATCGCGCTGGCGCTGCCGCTGACCTACCCGGCCTACGTGCTGGCCTATGCCTACACCGACCTTCTCGATCATCCGGGCTGGGTGCAGACGACGCTGCGCGACCTGACCGGCTGGGGCCCGCGCGACTACTGGTTCCCCGAGATCCGGTCGCTCGGCGGCGCGGCTGCGATGCTGACCTTCGTCCTCTACCCTTACGTCTACCTGCTGGCGCGGGCGGCCTTCCTGCGCCAGTCGTCCACCGCCTACATCGCCGCGCGGACGCTGGGTCAGGGGCCTTGGGGGGCATTCTTCCGCGTCTCGGTCCCGATCGCGCGGCCGGCAATCGCCGGCGGCGTGCTGCTGGCGCTGATGGAGACGCTGGCCGACTACGGCACGGTCGCATATTTCGGCGTCCAGACGTTCGCGACCGGCATCTACGTCAGCTGGTTCGGCCTGTTCGACCGCGTGGCCGCGGCGCAGCTTGCGCTGTGCCTTCTGTTCGTCGCGCTGATCCTCGCCACGCTGGAGCGCCGGCAGCGGCAGCACCAGCGCCACCACGACGCGGGCCGCCGGTTCGAGCGGATGGAGGCGGTTCAGCTGAAAGGCCGCGCCGCCGCCGGCGCCATCGCCGTCTGCGGGCTGCCCGTCTTCTTCGGCTTCCTCCTGCCCACGATCATCCTCGTCGAACTCGCCTCGGGCTCCGGACAGCTCCTGTTCACCGAGCGTTACCTGGGCTTCCTGCGCCACTCCGTGACACTGGCGGTGATCGCGGCGGTGCTGACGGTCGGCGCGGCGATCGCACTCGGCTTCAACGCGCGGCTGCACCGCACGCGCGGCAGCCAGTTGGCGATGCGGATCTCGGGGATCGGCTACGCGGTGCCGGGGGGTGTGATTGCCGTCGGGCTCCTCTTCCCCTTCGCCGCCTTCGACAACGCGCTCGACCGGTTCATGGAGGCGAATTTCGGAATCGACACGGGGCTGCTCATCACCGGTTCGATCTGGCTGATGATCGCGGCCTATCTCGTGCGGTTCATGGCGGTCGCGCTCAATACCTACGAATCGGGACTTGCCACGGTGAACCCCAACATCGACGCGGTGGCACGGACGCTCGGAAAGTCGCCGTCGGGAATGCTCCGGGGCGTGCACCTGCCGATCCTCAGGCCCTCGATCCTGACCGCGCTCCTCATCGTCTTCGTGGACGTGATGAAGGAGCTTCCCGCCACGCTGATCCTGCGCCCGTTCAACTGGGACACGCTCGCGGTGCAGGCACACCGGCTCGCCTCGGACGAACGCCTGCAGGAGGCGGCGGTACCAAGCCTGGTGATCGGGGCGGTAGGCCTCCTGCCCGTGGCGCTGTTGTGCTGGAGCATCGGGCGCGAGAGCCGGGTGCAGCGCGACGCGGTGTCGGCAGCCGACGCGCAGGTGCGCCGCACGGCCTGAGCCGCAACGAGAAACGGGCGCCGAAGCGCCCGTTCCGGTGTTCGGGATGCGGCGGGGCTTACTCCCAGCCGGCCTCGTTCAGAACGTCCACCGCAGCGTCGACATTGGCCGCGATCTGGGAGAGGTCGATCGTGTCGGGACGGAAGATGCCAAGCTCGGCCACCGAGGGGGCAAGGCCCACGCCCGGAACCGCCGGATACTCGTCGTTGCCCGCCGAGAAGTATTCCTGCGCCTGGTCAGACGCCAGATACTCGAGGAAGCGCACCGCGTTCTCCCGGTTCGGCGCGTTCGCCGCGACGCCGCCGCCCGAAATGTTCATGTGCGCGCCGATGTCGTTCTGGTTCGGGAAGACCCAGCCGATCTGGTCGAGGCTGTCGGACAGCCCATCCACATCGGTGCGGATCGCGCGGGCGAAGTAATAGGTGTTCGACATCGCGATGTCGCACTCGCCCGAGACGATGCCGCGCAGCTGGT
>CAZUVG010000033.1:1228-13270 GCA_964623765.1 uncultured Roseicyclus sp. | reverse complement strand
TGGTGGATCATCGACTACAACCGCCAGTCGCTGGACGGGATCGTGCGCGAGGGGCTGTTCGGACGGATCGAGAAGATCTTCGAGGCGTTCGGCTGGGACGTGGTGCGCGTGAAGTACGGCGCGCTTCAGCGCGCGGCCTTCGCCGAGGCGGGCGGCGGCGCCTTGCGCGACTGGATCGACGCCTGCCCCAACGCGGAGTATTCCGCTCTGACCTACATGGGCGGGTCGGTCTGGCGGCAGCGGCTGATGGACGATCTCGGCGACCAGGGCGAGGTGACGGCGCTGATCGAGCGGCGCAGCGACGCGGAGCTGGCCGCGCTGATGGAGAACCTCGGCGGCAATTGCGTGGAGACGATGGCCGAGACCTTCGCGCGCATAGACCACGACCGCCCGACCTGTTTCCTCGCCTACACGATCAAGGGCTGGGGCACGCCCATCGCGGGCCACAAGGACAACCACGGCGGGCTGATGACCAAGGCCCAGATGGCCGAGTGGCAGCGACACATGGGCGTGCCGGAGGGCCAGGAATGGGAGCCCTTCGCCGGTGTCGCGGACACGGACGCCCTCCGCGCCTTCCTGGCCGGGGTGCCGTTCTTCTCGAAGGGCATCCGGCGCTTCGCCGACACGCGCCTGCCCGTGCCCGGAATCGCGCCGCCGAAGGACCGGGAGATCTCGACGCAGATGGCCTTCGGCAAGATCCTCGACGATCTCGCCCGCGGCGACAGCGCGCTTGCCGCCCGTATCCTGACAACCTCCCCGGATGTGACGGGCACGACCTCGCTCGGGCCATGGGTCAACCGGCGCAAGCTCTTCGCGCGCGACGCGCTGCCCGACGCCTTCATCGAGCACCGCATCCCGTCGACCGCCAAGTGGAACTTCGCGCCCGAAGGCCAGCACATCGAGCTTGGCATCGCGGAGATGAACCTTTTCCTGCTGCTGGGCGCAGCCGGCCTCGCCCACAGCCTCTGGGGCAAGCGCCTGATCCCGGTGGGCACGGTCTACGACCCGTTCGTCCACCGCGGTCTCGATGCGCTGAACTACGCCTGCTACCAGGATGCACGGTTCATCATCGCGGGCACCCCCTCGGGCGTGATGCTGGCGCCGGAGGGGGGCGCCCACCAGTCGATCGGAACGCCGCTCACCGGCATGGCGCAGGACGGGCTCGCGGCCTTCGAGCCGGCCTTCGCGGACGAACTCGCCGTCATCATGGAATGGGCCTTCGACTACCTCCAGCGCGACGGCGAGGGCGACCCGGACGAGCGCACATGGCTTCGGGACGAGACCGGCGGCTCCGTCTACCTGCGGCTGACGACGAAGCCGCTGGAACAACCCGGCAAGCGCGCCGACGACGCCTTCCGGCAGGGCACCATCGACGGCGGCTACTGGCTGCGCCCGCCGGGGCCGAACTGTGCGGTCGTGATCGCATATCAGGGCGCCGTCGCCGACGAGGCCATCGCTGCGGCCGGTGTCCTCGGTGAGGACCGCCGCGACGTCGCCGTTCTGGCCGTCACTTCTGCCGACCGGCTCAACGCGGGCTGGACCGCGGCCCAGCGCGAGCGCGCCCGTGGCAATCCGGCCGCACGCGCGCATGTCGAGCGGCTTCTCGATCCCCTGCCCCGCGACTGCGCCATCCTCACGGTGATCGACGGACATCCCGCGACGCTGTCCTGGCTGGGCTCGGTCGCGGGTCACCGGACCATTCCGCACGGCGTGGAGCATTTCGGCCAGACCGGGACGATCGGAGATCTCTCGCGCCACTTCGGCCTCGACCGCGACACCATCGTTCAGGCCGTCGCCGCGCTGACGGAGGGGCGGCCGGTGCGCATCGTCGGTTAGGCGTCCACCTCGGCGATGCGCGACAGGCAGGCGTCGACGAGCGGACGGTAACCGGCACCGAAGAGGCGCAGGTGAACCAGCGCGGGCCAGAGTTGGTAGATCGCGCGGCGCAGTTCCCCGCCGTCGGCCAAGGGGCCGTAGGCCTCAAGGAACGCCGGCGGCGGGCTGCCGAAGAGAGCCAGCATCGCGAGGTCCACCTCGGCGTCGCCATGGTAACAGGCCGGATCGATCAGCGCGGGACCCTGCCGCCCGAAGTGCACGTTTCCATTCCAGAGATCGCCGTGCAGCAGGCTCGGTCGCGGTCGGGCGGGAAGGGCCTGCAAGATGGTCTGGGCGAAGCTCTCGATGCGGCCCACGACTTCGCCCGGGAGGGCGTCGGCATCCGCCAACAAACGATTGGAAAGCCAGAACGACGGCCAGTCGTCCCACCGCGAATTGCGGATCGCAACGGCGCCGAAGGCATAGTCCGCGTCCCAGCCATGAGACGTCCCGTTCGCGGCGTGGAGCCGCCGCAGGTCGTGGCCCAACTGCTCCCACGCGAAGGCAGACGGCCGCTCCTCTCGCCCGAGGTCCTCGAGCAGCAGGAGATCGGGCGCGGCCGCGAGGGGCTCGGGCGCCCGGGCGCCGCTTGCGCGGATGGCGCGCAGCATGGCGGCCTCGCGCTCGGGGAAGGGGCCCGACTTCGCGACGAGCCACCGGCCCGAGGCGGTGCGCAGGCGCAGAACCTCCGACAGGTCGCCGCCATGGAGCGGCACGCAGCCGTGCACGTCCTCGCCCAGAAGGCGCGCGGCGCGCGCGGCGAGCGGATGTATGCCCATCTCTCCCCTGCCCCGGCCGATGCTCTGCCGCAGCCTGTCCCGTCGCGGTCGGGATTGATACCCCCTGCAAAGGTGTTACGTCACGCCGACGCCGGACCGTCCGGCGCGAGGGAGGCGACGACGCGGCGCATGGACGAATTCCTCGCCGTCAGCTGGAACGTGCACCGCGGACGCGGCAACGACGGGATCGTCGATCCCGGGCGCACGGTCGACGTGCTCCTGTCCGAGGTGGTCCTGCCGGGCACGGAGGCGGTGGTCCTGCAGGAGGCCGACGAGGAGGCCGTGCCGCACCGGGGCATCCTCGACCTCGCCCGCATCGAGACGGAGACGGGCCTGCGCCACGTCCATGCCGAGCCGCACCGGCGCTGGAGCGCCGATAGCCACGGGTTTCTCGGCGTGATGTTCTTCCTGCACCCGTGCCTCGAAGTCGAAGACGTGGTGCTTCTGGACCTGCCCGGGCACTGTCATCGCGGCGCCGTGGTCGTCGACGTGCGGCGCGACGGACTGCCCGTACGGCTCGTCGGAACGCATCTGTCGCTGTCGCAGGCCCTGCGGATCGCGCAGATGCGGACGGTGGGGCAGCACCTCGTCCGCCGCGCGCCCCGGCCGGCGGTGATCCTCGGCGATCTCAACGAGTGGCGGCCCTGGGGCGGGCTCGCTCTGTCGCCGCGCGTCCTGTGCCGCAGGTTCGAGGGGCCCGCGCCCGCGACCTTCCCGATCCGCCGCCCCTTCCTGCCGCTCGACCGGGCGCTCGCCACGGCACCGGCGCGCATCCTCGAGGCGCACGCCATAGACGGCCCTGGCATCCGCATGGCCTCCGACCACAGGCCGCTCGCAGCGCGCATCGCGCTAGGCGCCGGGGCCTAGACGCCGGGGCCTAGACGCCGCCGTCCCGCGCGCGCGTCCAGCGGTGGAGCCAGACGGACGGCGGAGTTCCCTCCCGCCGCAGGTCGAGGCGAAGCTCCGCCGCGTCGCTTGCCCCCGGCGCAAGCAGGAATGTGACCCGCACGCCACGCCCCTCGGGCAGCTCGAAGACCGAGAGGCCGGACGTCTCCGCGCCGCCCGTGGCCGCGAGGTCGACGGCCAGCCCGCCAGACGCGCCCGCCACGTCGACAACGTAACGGCGATGGCCCGGCAGGTGATGCTCCCGCCCGCTACGGCCCTGTAGCACGCGGGGCGCGTTACCCGGATCGGGTCCCGCGAGGGTCCATGTCAGGCGGTAGTCGAACCGGTGCTCGCTGCCCGCGGCGAGCGGCGCGGCCGGGCGCCAGAAGGCCACGATGTTGTCCATGAACTCGTCGGCCGCGGGAATCTCGACCAGCATGACGGCCCCCTCCCCCCAGTCGCCGCGAGGGCGGACAACCGCGCTTGGCCGGTCGTGGTAGCGCGCCTCGCTGTCCTCGAAATCTCGAAAGGCGCGCGCCGTCTGGTAGAGGCCGAATGACGTTGGCCCGGCGCCACCGTCGCGGAAGGCGGATGTCTCGACCCGGGCGGGATTGGCAATCGGCCGCCAGAGCCGCTCGCCCGCGCCATTCTCCACGAACAGGAGGTCGCTGTCGTGGACCCGGGGACGAAAATCGTCGGAGACCGAGGCGCGGAGAGGCCCCTTGAGATACATGGAAGTCAGCGGCGCCACGCCCACGTCCGCGATCTCGCGCCGCGGCAGAAGCGTGACGGACAGGTCCATCTCCGTCTCTGCCCCGGGCGCCAGCGTCATGTCCAGATGGCCCGCGAGCGAAGGGCTGTCGATGACCCCTTCCAGCCGCACCCGGCCCTCCGAGGGCGGATGCAGGCGCAGGCGGGTGAAACGCGGAAACTCCTCCGCCCCCGGCCCGCCCGTGCCGAGCGCGACGGCCCGCGCCGACAGGCCGTAGACCATCGCCCGGCCGATCGCGCGGAAATAGCTCGCCCCCTGCACGACGAGCACCTCGTCGAGCGCGTCCGGCGCATTCAGCGGATGGCGCAGGCGCAGGCCAGAGAAACCCGCCCCCGGCGCTGTCTCGGGCAGGTCCCCGAAATAGCGCGGGTCGAAGGCGAAGAGGTCGAGGCCGAAGGGAACCTCTCGCGGGGTGCCGTCCTCGACGATCTCGACACGCACCGGATCGGGGAAGAACAGCCCCGGCGGCAGCAGGTCCACGGCATAGCCGGGCCCGTGCGGCAGGAGGGCCGCACGCCCCGGTAGCGGGCGGATGCCCCGGTAGGCGTCGTAGTCGAGGCCCTCGAAGGGCGGCGGCAGGGCGGCGGCGGCGGAAACGTGGGGCCGGGCCGCCAGCGCCCGCGCCTCCTCCAGAAGCGACCGGGGGCCTGCCTGCGCCCGGATGGGCAGCACCGGCACGGCGAGGAAGGCCGCCGCACCTGCGAGAAGGCTGCGACGTCCCGGGCCGCCCCTCTCTCCGCCTTCACCGGCTGCAACCGGCCGTGACGCGCTCATGCCGCCTGTCCGTCAAGCCGGTGCAGGATCATGGGTGCGGCGATGAGCGGCAGAACCACCGGCGCGAGCCATAGTGCCGTCGCCCCGCCCGACAGCACCGCGAGCGCGGCGAGCCCCGTGCCGGCCGCGGCCTCGCCCGTGCCCCGCGGCAGAAGCGACCTCGCCCCGTGGGCCGGGCGCCAGCCGCAATCGCGTCCCATGCAGACCGACAGCACCGCCGCCGTCTGGCGCACCATGACGAGCGGCGCGATGACAGACGACAGGGCCAGTTCCCCGATCCCGGCCCGGAGCGCCACCCGGCGACGCCAGCCTGTCCGAACCCGCCGCAGGAGGCCGGCCATCGCGCAGAGCTTCGGCGCAGCGAGGACGAACGCCACGACCGCGAAGGGAAGCAGGCCCGCGACCGGCACGGCGCCGGAGGCGATCAGCGCCACCAGCACCAGCCAGGCCGGCGCAGCCAGATAGCCCGCGATCCCGGCGACAAGGTGGAGCCGGCTGACCGGGTCGAACCCCGGCTCGGCCAGGAGGCGAAGGTGCTGCAGGTTGCCCTGGCACCAGCGGCGGTCGCGGCGGTGGAACTCGGCCATGGTCTGGGGCGCGTCCTCGGCGCTGCCGGCGATGTCGGGGTCGAGTTCCACCTCCCAGCCAGCACGGCGGATCAATGCCGCCTCGACGAAGTCGTGGCTGAGAAGCGGCCCGCCCATCGGCGCGCTGCCGGGCAGGACCGGAAGATCGGCCGCGGGACGAAAGGCCGCGACGCGCATGATGGCGTTGTGTCCCCAGTAGTTGCCGGCGGGACCGCACCACGCCGCGAAGCCGCGTCCGAAATTGGGCGAGAGAAGACGGGCGGAGACGCGCTGATGGCGGCCGAAACGGCTGCGGCCGGGGACGACAGCGATGCCCGCCTGCAGGAGGCCCAGCCGGGGCCGCTGCTCCATACGGTGAACCATGGCGCGTATGCGCCGGGCGCTCATCCGGCTGTCGGCGTCGAGCACCATCATCAGATCGTGGTCCGCTCCGTGCGCCTCGAACCATTCGGCGATGTTGCCGGGCTTGCGCCCGGCATTCCGCAAACGGCGGCGGTATCGGACGGCCCCCGACGCCACGAGGGGTGTCAACGCGGTCTCCTCGGCCGCGATACGCCCGGTCCCGGAGGTGTCGGAGAGGACGAAGATGCGGGTGGAGGCCGCCAGCCCCTGCCCGTCCAGCGCGCGACCCAACGCCGCAAGGCGCGCGGCCACCGGTGCCGGGTCCTCGCCGCACAGGGTGACCAGGATCGCGGTTCTCGCCCGCGGCGTCCAGCCCGGGGCCGCCGCCGCCGCCCGCGCGGGCGACGCCACGAGGCCCACGATCGCCGTGGCTGCACCCCCGGCGATCCAGAGCGCCGAGAGACAGAGCAGCGCAAGCGCGGCCACGGCCGCCACGGACCACTCGGGAACGGCCAGCCCGAAGGACAGGACGATCGCGCTCGCCATAGCTGCCGCAAGGCCCAGCGCCAGCCAGCGCGCCGCGACAACGGAGTCCGTCCTGCCGCCGGTGCCCGGCATGCTGTCGTGGTCGGCCCCTGCCGTGCGCAGGGCGCTTTCGGAAAGTGACATGTCTGGCTCCGCGCCTGTCGGCGTTTTCCGGCGTCCGGCCGCCCCCGGCCGGACCTGTTCCGAGCTAACGCCCCTTGCGGCGACGGCAAGCCCGGTCAGTTCGCGCCACTGCCTGTCGACGGGGCGACCGGCGGCCAGATGCGCGAAAAGACGCCGTCCCGCTTGAGGAGACCGTGCTGAAGGGCGGCACCGACATGGAGGACGACGAAGGCCGCGATCGCGAGCGCGCCGTAGAAATGCACCGCCTTGGCAACCTCGGCGAGCGCATCGGAACGCGGCACCAGCGACGGCAACCCCATCGCGTCGAGCGTCTCGATCGGGAAACCGCCGGCCTTGACCCGCACGTAGCCCGCCAGCGGCATGACGACGAGCAGCACGTAGAGTGCCACGTGGGTCCCGCGCGCCACGCGTTTCTGCCAGCGGGGCATGTGGTCGGGCAATGGCGGCGCCGTGTGTGTCAGGCGGTAGGCCAGCCGCAGGGCGATGAGCAGGAGCAGAAGCACGCCCACGTTCTTGTGGAAGATGAAAAGCGCGTTCTGCGTGACCCGGTCGAGGTCTGGCTGCACCATGACGAAACCGGCCGGGATCGTGGCAAGGACGAGGATTGCCATGATCCAGTGATAAAGGCGTGCCGGCGTGCGGTAGCCTTGCGGTGCGACGCTCATGCGGATTCTCCCGGCTTCACACCATCTTGACCTAGAGGGACGCCATGCAGCTTCAAGTAGTGGCGGAACCGGGCGGGTCGGCCTTGACTGCGGGACCGTCGCGCTACTGTCACGAAAATGGCATGGACGCACCAAGACCTTTCGCGCGCGGCCCGCCGCCGGTTGCCGGCGCTGGACGCACGCGGCCCTTCGGCCGATCTCGCGCTGACAGCGCTCGGCGGGGCGGTGGCGGTGCCGGCGATTGGCGCGGCCCTGGGCGGCACCGCCGGGCCGGGCCTGGCGGGTGCGCTGGGGGTCTACGCGGTTGCAGCGGGCCTTGCCACGCGGTCCATGATGCGCCGCTACCCGCACGAGGACGTCGGGCTGTGCAATCTGGTGACCCTCCTGCGCCTCGTGCTGACCTGCGCCCTCATCGCGCCGCTGTTGTCGGGAACCGAAGCGCATTGGGGCCTTTTTCTGGTGGCCGCCGCGGCGCTGTCCCTCGACGGGCTCGATGGCTGGCTCGCGCGGCGGCAACGGCTCGCGTCGGGCTACGGGGCGCGGTTCGACATGGAGGTGGACTCGCTCTTGGCACTCGTCCTCGCGGTGATGGCCTGGACGAGCGGTAATGCCGTCGGCGTCGTCGTACTCCTCGGCCTGCCGCGCTACGCCTTCGGCGCCGCGACGCTCGTCCTGCCGTGGATGCGCCGCGAGCTGCCGGAGCGTTTCAGCCGCAAGGTGGTCTGCGTGCTGCAGCTGGGCACGCTCATCGTCCTGCAGTTGCCGTTCGTGCCCGGCACCGTGTCAGCCATTCTGGTGGCGGTCGCATCCGGCGCGCTCGCATGGTCGTTCGCGCGCGACATCGCGTGGCTCGGGCAGGCGCGCGCGTGACAACGGTACATGGCGGTCGGGCGCCGGGTGCCGTGCGACGCAATGCCCGACAGATCGGCGTTTTGGCGCTGTCGGCGGCCCTTTTGCATCTCGTCCTCGTCCAGCCCAATCATCCCGCGGCGATGACATGGGGGGCACTATTCGTGTTGCCCCTCGAACTGCCGGTCGTCCTGTTCGGCCTCGTCGCGGCAGGCGCCGGCCGCGCGTTGCGCGGGGCGCTCGTGGCGGCGCTGGTGCTGATCGCGATGCTCAAGGCCGCGGACTACGCCATGTTCACCGCACTTGGCCGCGGCTTCAACCCGGTGGCGGACCTCCCGCTGGCAGAGGCGGGCCTGCGCCTTCTGCAGGGGGCGGTTGGCTGGCCTCTCACGGTGGCAGCGGTCTTCGCGGCGCTGGCGACGGTCTGGCTGACGGCGCGGCTGTTGTGGTGGGCGACCGGCGTCTGGGCGCGCCTTCCCCGGCCGCGCGTGGCGGGACGCGCCGCGGGTGTCGCCGCAATCGTGTTCGCGGGCGTGGCAGCAGCCGAGATCGGGCAGGCCATGGGGCGCTGGGACCTGCCGGCCTCGCCGCCGGGCGCGGCCTTTACCGCGCGGGTCGGGATGGAGCGTATCGGGACGGCGCGCGAGACGCTGGCGGAGCTGCGCGACTTCGCTGCCGCCGCCGCGGCCGATCCCTATGCCGGGCGCGCGGGGCTCCTCGACCGGATCGACCGCGACGTTCTCGTGATCTTCGTCGAGAGCTATGGCCGCGCGAGCCTCGACACGCCCCTCTATGCCGAGACGCATCGGGCGAGGCTGGCCGACGCCGAGCGCCGGCTGTCCGACCTCGGGCTGTCGATGCGCTCGGGGCTGCTCGCGGCACCGACGCGCGGGGGGCAGAGCTGGCTGTCGCACGGCACCTTCGCCAACGGCCTCTGGATCGACAACCAGACAAGCTACGGCGCGGCGCTGGCCTCGGGGCGGCAGACGCTGTTCCACATCGCGGCCGAAGCGGGATTCCACACGGCGGCGGTCATGCCGCAGATCACGCTCGACTGGCCCGAGGCCGAATTCATGGGGTTCGAGACGGTGCTGGCCGCGCGTGACCTCGGCTACGAGGGGCTCGCGTTCAACTGGGTGACGATGCCCGACCAGTTCACGCTCGCTGCCCTCGACCGGTTCCTGCGCGGCGAAGCCGACGACAGGCCGGTCTTCGTGCAGGTGGCGCTCGGCTCCTCCCACGCGCCGTGGGTGCCGGTGCCCGAGCTCGTGGACTGGGACGCGGTCGGGGACGGCACGGTCTTCAACGAGATGGCCCTGTCGGACGACCCGCCGGACGTGGTATGGCGCGACCGGGACAGGATACGCGACCAGTATCGGCAGGCTGTGGACTATGCGCTCTCGGTTGTTTTCGACTATGCCGCGCTCCACGCGGAGAACCCACCGCTGATGATCGTGGTGGGCGATCACCAGGCGGCGGGGTTCGTCGCGCGCGACGAGCGGCCGGACGTGCCGATCCACGTCATAGGGCCCGGGCGCCTCGTGGCGCCGCTGGAGGCGGCAGGCTGGGCACCGGGGCTGATCCCCGATGCCGACCGGGAGGTCATGGGCATGGACCGGATGCGCGACCTGATCCTCCGGACATGGTCTAGCCATGCACACCCGGCGGAGGGGGGCAGTTGACCGTCTTCGGTCGCCAGGTTCCAGGCTGGCTGGTGCGCGGCGGGCAACTCGTCTTCGCCGCGATCCTGCTCACGATCCTCTGGCGCACCGCGGACGGGCCGGAGGCGGCGCGGCAGCTCGCCTCGGCGGAGTTCGGCTGGCTGGGCCTCGCCGTCGTTGCGCTGACACTTCAGACGATCCTTTCCGCGGCCCGCTGGCGGCTGACGGCGCGGCAGTTCGGAATCAGGCTCGGCTCCGGGCACGCGGTGCGGGAGTACTACCTCTCGCAGGTCGTGAACCAGTCGCTGCCCGGTGGCATGGTCGGTGATGCAGGCCGCGCGGTGAGGGCGCGCGCGCAGGCCGGGCTGCTGGCCTCGAGCCTCGCAGTCGCCTTCGAACGGCTCGCGGGCCAGCTCGCCATGTTCGCCGTGATGGTGGCGGGCTTCACGATCAGCTTCGCCGCGCCCGGTGGCCTCGTCTGGCCGCGCTGGCTGGCGGCGCCCATGGCGCTCGTGATCCTCGGCGCCGTCGCGCTGCCCGTGGTCTTCGCCATCGCGACGCGGCTGCCGGGGGCGGTGGGGCGCAATGCGGGGCGCTTCCGCGACAAGCTGCACCTCGCCTTCGTCGCGGACGGGGTCCTGCCGCTACAGGTGATCCTGAGCCTCGGCACAGCGGCCTGCATCATCGGCGGCTTCGCCTTCTGCGCGGAAGCCGTCGGAGTGACCCTTAGCCTGTCCGAAGCGACAGCGATCGTGCCCATAATCCTTTTCACCATGCTCATCCCGCTGACCGTCAGCGGCTGGGGCCTGCGGGAGGGGGCGGCGGCCGCCCTCTTCCCGCTCGCGGGCGCCTCGGCCAGTTCGGGGCTCGCGGCGAGCGTGGCCTTCGGCATCGTCTTCATCGTGACGGTGCTGCCGGGCGTCCTGTTCATGACGCGAAGCCCCGCGCGGCAGGGCGAAACCGAAGGCGCGGCCGGGCGTTGACGCCGACGGGGCCATTTCACGCGGGACGGCGGGGTTGCCTTCGGGGGCCTCACACTTAGCCTTCTTCCCCACAACAGAGAGGAAGCCATGAACGATCATCTTTTCAGCAGGCGTCGCCTGCTCGGCACCGGCGCGGCCGGCCTCGGCGCCGCTGCGCTCGGGCTGTGGCCCCGCATCGCCCGTGCGCAGACCCAGGTCGCCCTGCAGCTGTCGTGGCTGCACTCGTCGCAATTCGCCGGAAGCTACATCGCGCAGCACCGCGGCTACTGGTCGGACGCGGGCCTTGACGTCTCGCTTCTGCCCGGCGGCCCCAACGCACCTGTCGAGCCCCCGGTGGTCGCGGGCACCGCGCTCGTCGGCATCTCGGCCGCCGACTACACTGCCGCGGCCGTCGAACAGGGCGCGCCCTTCAGGATCCTCGGCGTCGCGATGCAGAAGAACCCCTTCGTGATCGCGTCACTTCCGGCCAACCCAGTGAACGAGCCGGCCGATCTCGTGGGCAAGCGCATCGGCATGGCGCTGGCCAACACGCCGGTCCTGCAGGCGCTCTGCACGCTGAACGGCGTGGATATCGACGGGATCGAGATCATCCCGACGCAGTATTCGGCGCAGCCGCTGCTGGCGGGCGAGGTCGACTGCCTGCTCTGCTGGGAGACGGACCTGCCCGTGGCCATGGCCATGCAGGGCGTCGAAAGCCTGACGATGCTGATGGCCGACTACGGCTACGCCGTCCATTCGCAGACCTACATCGCCACCGAGGACAGCCTCGCCAACCGGCGCGAGCAACTCGTCGCGCTGATGGCCGGCGAGGTGCGCGGCTGGATGGAGTACCGGCAGGACACCGACGCGGCCGCGGCCCTGACGCTCGAGATGTACCCGGACGCGGGCCTCGATCTCGAGACCCAGCAGCTACAGGCCGCGCGGCAGGTGCCGCTCATGTTTTCCGACCTCACCGACGAGTTCGGCTTTGGCTGGTGGACGGACGAGACCGTGGCGGCAAACATCGAGACCCTCGCGCTTCTGGGACGGGACGTGTCGCCCGACCTCTGGGACCGCTCGATCCTAGAAGAGGTCCATGGCACCTGATCCCACCAGCCCGCCGGAGATCGTCTGCACCGGCGTGCGCAAGACCTTCGGAGACGGGGCCGGAACCGAAGCGGTCCGGCCTCTCGACCTGACCTTCGCGGCGGGGCAGACGACG
>CAZUVG010000033.1:0-1218 GCA_964623765.1 uncultured Roseicyclus sp. | reverse complement strand
CCTCGGGCTGCGGGAAGTCGACGCTCCTGCGGATGGTCGCCGGGCTGGAGACGCCGTCCGAGGGCACGATCTCCATCGGCGGGGAGCCGCCCGCGCGCACGCTCAAGCGCGCGGGCCTGTCGGTCGCGTTCCAGGACCCCTCGCTCCTGCCGTGGCGGAGCGTGCGGGGCAATATCGAGCTTGCGCTCGGGCTTGCGCGCCGGCCGGTGAACGCGGATGCGGTCGATCAACTCATCGCGCTCGTCGGCCTCGAGGGCTTTGCCGAGACGCGCCCGGCGGAGCTGTCGGGCGGCATGCGCCAGCGCGCGGCGATCGCGCGGGCGCTCGCCACCGAGCCGCGACTCCTCCTGCTCGACGAACCCTTCGGCGCGGTGGACGAACTCACGCGACAGCAACTCGCCCACGACCTGCCGCGGATCTGGGAGGCGCGGGGCACGACGACGCTTCTGGTGACACACTCGGTGGGCGAGGCCGTGATGCTCTCGGACCGCGTGGTGGTCCTGTCGCCGCGCCCGGCTGAGATCGTGGCCGACATCGCCGTGCCGATCGAGCGCCCGCGCGCGCAGGAGGTCACGCGGACGGCCGAGTTCGTGGCGCTTACGGACGAGGTCTTCGCGGCTCTTTCCAGCGGGATGGCGATGCGTCAGACCCCGCTCGCCGCGCAATGACTGACGCCATCGCGGTTCCTGCCGGGGTCCGCCGCCGCGGCGCGGGGCCGCTGCCGGGCATCCTGGCGCTGTTCGTCCTGTGGGAACTGTCGGCGCGCCTGCTGACCGGCGCCTTCGTGCTCGCCGCGCCCTCGGAGGTTGCGGGCTGGCTCTGGCGGGAATGGGCACTGATGGCGCGCGCGCTCGGCGTGACGCTCGGCAACGCGGCGGCGGGCTACCTCATCGGCAACCTTGCGGCCGTCGCGCTTGCGGGGCTGGCGCTCGTCTGGCCGCGGAGCGAGCGGGTGGTAACGGGTCTCGCGCTCGTCGTCTTCTGCCTGCCGCTGGTGGCGACCGGGCCGATCCTGCGCGTCTTCTTCGGCCCCGGACCGGGACCGCAGATCGCGCTCGCCGCGCTCGCGGTCTACTACACGACCTTGATTCCCCTTCTCGTGGGCCTGCGCGCGGCACCAGACAGCTGGTTCGACCTGGTGCGCAGCTACGGGCGCGGCCGGATCGCGGCGCTCGTTCACGTGCGGTCCGTGGCCGCCCTGCCCTACCTCTTCGCGGG
>CAZUVG010000032.1:0-13460 GCA_964623765.1 uncultured Roseicyclus sp. | reverse complement strand
GCAGCACCACCAGCAGGTCGACCAGCCGCTGCGACGAGGTACCATCGGCAAGCGCCACGAGGAGCCGGATGGTTGCGCCGTCTTCGGGCGGCGCAAAGCGCGCGATGGCTTCGGGCAGAGTCTTGAGCGTTTCCGGCACGCCGTTCAGCGACAGCCCCTCGGGCGCGAGTCTCAGGAAGATAGGCGCAGTCTCCGTCGCGGCCGACCCCGTCCCCGTGGCCGACAACGGCAACTCGGCGAACCGCGTGAAGGTCGAGCTGAGCATGAAGAACAGCAGCAGAAGGAAGATCACGTCGATCAGCGGCGTCAGCGCCACCGGACGCCTGCGGAAGACGCGCCGCTCAGCCAGCATGGGCCAGACCTTCATCAGCCGTCCACGTATCGGCGGATGCCTGCCCCGGCGCCGCCTCCATCGGGTGAAGGAGCGCCTCGAGCGCCGCGTCTGCCATGGCCCGCTCCCGCGCCGCGCGGCTCTCGAACCATGTCAGGACGAGGGATGTCGGCATCGCCACGGCGAGGCCGGCTGCGGTGGTCAGGAGCGCGACCCAGATGCCGCCGGCCAGCGCCGCCGGATCGACTGCCTGCCCCGCCTCCTGCAGCGCGCGGAAGGCGTCGATCATGCCGAGGACAGTGCCGAAAAGCCCCAGAAGCGGCGCCACTTGGGCGATGGCGTCGAGCAGGCGGAAGCCACGCTCCACCTCGGCGAGCCGCGCCTCGGCCATGACGGCTAGGCGGGAGCGCGCCCCGGGCGGAGCCTCGACCGCAGCCCGCAGCACGGGGGCGAGGTGGCTCGGGCTCGCCTCCAGTTCCTGCGCGGCACGCGATGCGGCGCCGGTGTCCCGCAGCGCCACGGCCCGCTCGATGGCCGCGTGCCGCCCGACGCCCAGCGCGCGAAACTGCCAGAGCTTGTAGAGGACCACAGAGAGCACCGTCATCGACAGCAGGAGTAGGAAGGCGACGACCGGCCCGCCGAGGTCCAGCAGCGCGGCCACGCGGTCGGTGAAGGACGCGACCATCAGCCGATCACCTCCACGTCCGTGCGCGACGAGGGCTCAAGTGCCGCGGCGCAGGGAAGATCCCCGGGACATTCGGCGACGCCGTTGACGAGAACGCGCCCGAGACCGTCGCAGGACAGCCCCGGCACGTCGAACTGGCGCACTCGCGGGACGCCCGCGGGCAGTGCCCCGAACTCGAACAGCGTCAGCCGCTCCACCACGCCCTGCGGATCGAAGAGCACGACCTCGACGGCGAGGGCATCGAGATCGCGGCCCATTGCGTTCTCGACCATGAAGGTCAGGCGGCAGGCGCCCTCGATCTGGTCGATCCGGTTGAGCTCGACCGTCAGGCTGGGCTCCGGCGCTTCCTGCGCGGTGCCGACCGACGCGAAGAAAAGGGCGGCCAAGATGGCGGCGAAGCGGTGCGTCATGGATGCTCCGGGATGTCTGTCGGGCGGAACCGGGCGGGCCTGCGCGGCCCGGGTAGTGCCGGTGCGGCCCGGGTGCAAGGGAGCCGGCGGCCGGCCATGGCGGCGCGTGCTCATGCCAGCGCCTCCACGATGGCGTCGAGCCCGTCGGTCAGCGCCGCCGGCCCGGGCTGAAGGATGAGCGGCGACTTGATCTCGGCGATGCGGCCCGAGCGGACCGCGGGGATCGTCTCCCAGCCCGGGCGGCCGGCGATGCGCTCGGGGCGGACCTTCTTCCCGCACCACGAGGCAAGGATGACGTCGGGCGCGGCCGCGATCACGCGGTCCGAGGTCACGATCCGGTCGCGGGCGGCTTCCTTCGCGGCGAGATCGGGGAAGGCCTCGCGCCCGCCCGCGATGCCGATCAGTTCCGATACCCAGGCGATGCCCGAGATCATCGGATCGTCCCATTCCTCGAAGTAGACGAGGGGCCGCGCCCCGCCGTCCGCCCGGCCCGCGACCTCCGCGAGGCGGCGCTCGCAGTCGGCGGCGAGCCTGTCTCCGCGCTCGGCAAGACCCACGGTCGCGCCCAGGTGCCGGATCATCGCGAGGATGCCGGCCACGTCGCGCTGGTTGTAGGCCATGACGGTGACGCCCGACCGAATGAGTTCGGCCGCGATGTCGCCCTGCAGGTCGGAGAAGGTCAGCACCAGGTCGGGCTCGAGCGCCAGGATCGCGGGAATGTCGGCCGAGGTGAAGGCACCCACGCGCGGCTTCTCCGCCCGCACGCGGGGCGGGCGCACGGCATAGCCCGTAACGCCCACGATGCGGTCTTCCGCCCCGAGGAGGTAGAGCGTCTCGACCGTCTCCTCCGTCAGGCAGACGATGCGTTCGGGGGGAAAGCACCTCATGCCGCCGCCTCTCAGAGAGTCATCCGGCCCGAGCGGCGCGCCCGCGCACCGCCTCGCCGCTGCCGGGTCGGCAGGCACAGGGTCAGCGGTTCGAGCGGCGCACGGGTCGAGGCGACGAGGAGGTCGCAGAACACGGCAACCGCCGGCGAGGCACGGGCGAAGGGCTGCGCCGTCGCCCAGGCCTCCATCGCCGCGCTGCGGTAGTTCGCGCCGCCCGGAAGTCCCGCGAGCCATTGCATGTAGCCCAGATGGCCCAGTTCCATCGCCGCGTCCGGCGGCAGGCGGCCTATGTCGAGCTGTGAGATCGTCCGTTCCAGAAGCATCGCGCCCTCCGCGCAAGGGGGCGGTGCGTCCGGGTCGGCGATGTCGGCGGGCCTGTTCGGTCCATCTCTCTCTCCGTCCCTGGGCACCCCGCCCGGGTCAAGGTGACTGCGGCGCCGAGGGGCGCCGGAGATGGCAGGTCTCCTGGCTTGCGGGTCACAGCATCGCCCCGAACCTTCCCGGACTGCCGTCCAGTGGTCACACTCGGGGCCGCTCGCCGCTCACAGTTGCGGGGGCAGCCGCGGACTAGGGGAGAACCCCGCACCGCGTTCCCTTTTCAGCCCGCTTCCCCTTGGAAAGCCGGGCACCATCGCGGGCGAGGATGGCACGAACGACCTCCCCTGTCCATCTGCAGCGTTTCGCACGGGACGCGCCGCGGCTGAGCTCGCCCAGGGTAATGCGCGCCGGTCAAACGCCGGGAAAAGCATTTTACATCAGGCCGTTGGATGGCAGGTAGCCGCAGGGGACGCCGCGGTTCGACGCGCGGCTGCGACGCTTCGTCAGTTGCCATGGCCGCGGCGGGGGAACTTCCTATTTCCTCGGCCATGCGCTCTGCCGACACGCCCCCATTCGACCGCCTGCGCGCCCTCGTCCTCGGCGCCCTTCGCCCACCTCCGGGACGCGGGCGGATCGCGCTCGCGCTGGCCTATGGCGCCCTTTGCCACGCCGTCTTCGGGGTGGCGGTCCTGTCGATGATCGTCGCCATGTTCTTCGGCATGAGCGAAAGCCTCGGGCGCGTGCCCGACCCTTGGCGCGTGCCTGCCAATGCGCTGCTCCTCGTCCAGTTCCCGCTGGTTCATTCGTTCTTGCTGACGCGGGTCGGCGGGCGTCTCCTGTCGCGGCTTGCGCCCATGGGCCATGGCGGCACGCTGGCCACGACGAGCTACGCCATCGTGGCCTCGGTGCAGCTTGCCGTTCTGTTCCTGCTCTGGACGCCCTCGGGCGTGATCTGGTGGCGGGCCGAGGGCGTGGCCTTCTCCGCCGTCTGCGCAGCCTACGCGTTGTCCTGGGCGCTGCTGATAAAGGCGAGCTACGACGCGGGCGCCGAGGTGCAGTCCGGCGCGCTCGGCTGGATGTCGCTGGTGCAGGACCGCAAGCCAGCGTTCCCGGACATGCCCGAAACCGGCCTGTTCCGGGTCATGCGGCAGCCGATCTACGTGGCCTTCGCCCTCACGCTCTGGACCGTGCCCGTCTGGACGCCGGATCAGTTGGCGCTGGCGCTGACGTTCACGGCTTACTGCCTCGCCGCGCCCATCCTGAAAGAGCGGCGCTTCGAGACACGTTACGGCGAGAGGTTCCGCCACTACCGCGCGCGCGTTCCCTATGCCGTGCCACAGAGGGGGAAGACAGGATGACGGAAACAATCCGCAACGACCTCGGTATCTACGATCGCGCCGCCGAGGCATGGTGGTCGGACGAGATCCGCTGGGTCCGGACGCTGAAGAACCTCGTGCCGGGCCGGCTGCGCTGGTTCGACCGCCACGTGGACTGGCAGGGCCGTGCCGTGCTCGACCTCGGCTGTGCGGGCGGCTTCATGGCCGAGGCGATGCACGACAGGGGCGCGCGGGTCACCGGCGTCGATCCCGCCGCGCAGGCCGTGGCCGCGGCCCGCACCCATGCGGCGGCAACGGGGCGCGAGATCGCCTACGACACGGGCGTGGGCGAAGACCTGCCCTACGAAGATGCCGCGTTCGACATCGTTGTCTGCGTCGACGTGCTGGAGCATGTCACGGACCTCGGGCGCGTGTTGGACGAGGTCGCGCGGGTGCTGAAGCCCGGCGGCGTGTTCCTCTTCGACACGATAAACCGCAACATCGTCTCCCGCCTCGCGACGATCACGGTGGCGGAGGACATCCTGCGCCTGCTGCCCAAGGGCACCCACGATCCCGCGCTGTTCATCACGCCGCGCGAGATGCGGCAGGGGTTGATCGTGGCAGGGCTGGAGCCGGGGCCGGTCACGGGGCTCGGGCCCCGCGGCATCAACCGGCGCGGCGACTTCACTTTCGGGCCGCTGCCGCTGAAGGCCGTCATCTACCTCGGCCTTGCGCGGAAGCCCGAGGGGCGGGCATGATCGAGATGGCACTTCTCGCCATGGCGCTTTTCCTCGGTGGGATGACGCTCTGTTCCTTCGGCTTCGCGGCCTTCGTCTTCACCGCGCTGCCGGTCGAGACGGCCGGGCCGCTCATCCGGCGGGCATTTCCCTTTTTCTACATCTTCGTCGTCACGACCTCCGTGGTCGCGACAGGAGCCGCGCTGTTGGGCGATGGGGACGGGATACGGCGCTAGAATCTCCTCGGCGTCTCCGTGGCCGTCGCGCCCACGCATGCAGCCGGGGCGGCGGTGGTGAAGGCTTTCCGCCGCCCGAGTTTCAGAACGCGGCCCGGAACCGCGCCAGCCAGTCGCGCGGCGGCATGGAGGGGCGGTATTCCGCACCGACGCTGCGGATGCCTGCCGCCGTCAGGATGCGAGGCAGATCGAGTTCGCCGCGGTCAGGCTCGCCACGTCCGGGAACGGCGGCAATCTGCTGGTGGAGAACACGCCCGCCCAGCGCGGCGAGGCGACGCAGGTGGTCGCCCTGCATGATCTGCATGTGGTAGAAATCGTACATCATGCCGAGACGGGGCGAACCGATGCCGTCCAGGACCCGCGCGGCCTGGTCCGTGCCCGTCAGGAAGTATCCCGGCACGTCCCGTTTGTTCAGCGGCTCGATGAGGAGTCGCAGGTCCGCCTCCTCGGCGAGCGGAACGGCGAAGGCGAGCGCGTCGAGGAAGGCGCGCTCGGCCTCCGGCCCCTCTGCCCGTCCGGCCATGACATGGACCATGCCGATCCCGGCCTCCGCGGCGTAGTCCACCGCCTGCGCGATCGCCGCCCGTGCCCGGCCCTCCTGCCCCGGCACGGCGGAGAGGCCGAATGCCCCCTCCCCGCCTGTCGCGGTGTTGAGCGACAGGCAGGGCAGGCCCGCCGCGGCAAGCGCCGCGTCGAGCGCGCCCGGGTCGGTGTCGTAGGGCCAGTGAAGCTCCACCGCGTCGAACCCGTCGGCAGCCGCGGCCGCGATTCTCTCGACCAGCGGCAAGTCGGTGTAGAGCAGCCCGAGATTGGCCGAGACCCGAGGCGCGCTCATGCCGCGAGCCAGTCGGCGAGGGCCGCGTTCGTCGCCTGCGGCCGCTCCAGCGTCGGCAGATGCCCGGCGCCCTCCACGATCACGAGCCGGGACCCGGGGATGAGCCCGTGCATCAGTTCGTGCCGCTCCACCGGGCAGAGGCGGTCGTCGCGGCCACAGAGGACGAGCGTGGGAACGTGCACCTCGCGCAGCACCGCCTGCCGGTCGGGCCGGTCGCGGAGGGCAAGGGACTGCCGCTGGAAGACCTGCGGCCCGAGATCCAGCGCCATGGCCATGCACAGCTCGAGAATCTCCTCGCGCCGCGCGCCGTCGGCGAGGTAGTTGGGCTTCAACTCCTCGCGCATGACGCGTTCCAGCCCGCCTTCGCGCACCGACTCGATCTGGGGGCCACGCCGCGCCCGCACCTCGGGCCGTTCGGCGCAGGGATTGGTGTCGAGCAGGGCCAGCCGCTCCACCCGCCCGGGCGCCTGCGCCACGATCTCCATCGCGACGATCCCGCCCATCGAGAGGCCCGCCAGCGCAAAGCGTTCGGGCGCGGCCTCCAGCACGCGGGCGGCGAGCGTGCCCATGTCGGGGGCCCCGGTGATGTCGCCCACGATCACCTCGCGCGCTGCGGCGAACGCCGTAACCTGCGGGCCGAAGAGCCGGCGGTCGCACATCATGCCCGGCAGCAGGAGGAGGGGCGCTGTCATGCCACCCGGCGCGCGCCCTCCGACAGGGCGGCAAGCTTGGCATAGGCGATCTCGGGGTCCACCGCCCCGAAACCCGCGAAGGTGCCGAAGCCGCAGTCCGAGCCGGCGATCACGCGGTCCGAACCCACGATCTCGACGAACCGCGCGATCCGCTGCGCCACGAGGTCCGGATGCTCGACGAAGTTGGTCGTCGAGTCCACGACGCCCGGAACCAGCACCTTGTCCTCGGGAATGTCGGCCTTGCGGTCGCGGAAGACGGTCCATTCGTGCCCATGACGGGGGTTCGACGTCTCGAACAGCAGGTAGCGCGCCTTGGCCGACATGAGCGTGTCGAACATCTGCGCCATGGGGATGTCGCAGACATGCGGGCCTTCGTAGTTGCCCCAGCAGATGTGGATGCGGACCTTTTCCTGCGGCACGTCCCGAAGCGCGTGGTTCAGCGCCTCGACATGGGAGGCCGCGATCTTCACGAACTCCGCGTCCGAAAGGTCGGTGAACAGCATGTGCCGCGACAGCGCCAGATCGGGACAGTCGAGCTGCAGGTCGAGGCCCGCGGCGACGATCGTCTCGTATTCGGCCTTCATCGCGTCGGCGAGCGCGGCGAGGTAGGCCTCGCGGGTCGGATAGAAGTCGTTCTGCAGGAAGAGGCTGACGACCCCGGGGCTCGCCGCGTTCATGAAGCCGCGCGCGATCCCGTTCGCTTCCATCGCGGCCTTGAGGTTGGCGATATCCTTCTCCAGTTCCCCCTGGCCCTTGGACTTCACCTCGTCCACGCACATCGGGCGCGCGTATTTCGGCGTTCCGCCCTCCCTGGCGAGCCGCGCAAGGAAGGACGGGAACATCTTGAGATCAGCCGGCGCGTTCCGCGGACTGTCGCCGTCGAAGCCTGTATAGCGGTCCTTGACGTAGGTGGCGTAGGAGATTTTCGAAGTCTCCCCGTCGGAAACGATATCGACGCCTGCCTCCTTCTGTTTCCGAACCGTTTCCAGCACCGCCTCGGTCATCGCGGTGTCGAAGGCGGCGGGGTCGTAGTCCTCCCCGCGCTCGCGGGCGAAGATGAAATCGACCACCTTCTGCGTACGCGGGAGGCTTCCGACGTGTGTGACGGCAACGGTCATGCTGCTGGTCCTTTCCGTCTTCAGTTGGCGGCGGAGCTGGCGGGGGGCGGAACGGCCGAGAGGTCGAGCCGCTCCTGCACGGCGCTGGCGCCCGTGAAATCCGAGCCGTCGTGGTAGCGGCCGGGCAAGGCGATGGTGCGCAGCCCCGCCGCGAGCGCGGCGCGCAGGCCGTCGGGGTTGTCCTCGACCGCGACCACGTCGGCGGGGACGAGATCGAGTTCGGACAGCGCGAGACGGTAGAGATCCGGGGCGGGCTTGGGCGCAACGTCCCGACTCAGGTCGGTGACGAGATCGAAGTCCCGCCGCGAGAGCCGGATGGCCGCAAGGATCGCGTCCACGTTCGCAGGCAAGGTGCCGGCCACGAAGGCGACCTTGCAACCCGACTTCCGCGTGGCGGCGATGGCCTCGATCACGCCGGGTCTGAGCGGCACGCCCGCGTCGAGCCGTGCCTGGAAAGTCGTGCTCTTGAGCCGGTGGAGGGTGTCGGCATCCACCTCCATGCCCTTCGAGGCGGCATAGTCCACGATCCGCTGCCGTCCGCCGGAGCGGCGCAGCATGACGGCGTAGTCCTCCGGCTCCCAGACCCAGTCGAGGCCGACCTGCGCGAAGGCGTCGTTGAACGCCTGCCGCTGAAGCTCGGACGTCTCGGCGAGAACGCCGATGGATCCGAGAAAGAGATGGGGCATGTCGTCGTCTCCGTTATTCTTCCAGCGCGGCACGCGCGGACGTTGTCCCGGCACGCGCGGCCAGACGGGTCAACCGGCCCAGGTCGGGCCGGCCGGGTCGTCGGTGCCGATGACGTGGTAGAGCGCGGCCTCCCCCGTCATGGCGGGCACCACGGCGTGGTGGAGCCCTTCGGGAACGCTCATCGTGTCGCCGGGGGCGAGTACGGTCTCGCCCTCGGGCCACGTGACGCGCCAGTGTCCCTTGACCGGCATGAGCACGCTCGGCCTGTCGTATTCGTGGCCCATGTCCTTCGCGCTCTCGCGCGTCACGAACGCCACCTCGAAGCCGGGCCGGTCCCGCAGGATGCCGGCCTCCGCGATCACGCGGGCGGGCCCTCCGTCGGCCAGCGCCACGAGGTCCCAGTAGCGCGCGACGTGGCTGGGGACCACATCGGCAGCAGCGGGTTCGGGGAAGTCCTTCAGCTCTTCCTCGGTCAGCACCGGCATGGGGTCGACGCCCCCGGGCAGCGCCTCGCCCTTCTTCGTGTCGTAGAGCTTGCCGTTGTTGCCAAGGACGAGGCCATGGGCCCGCGCCTCCTCGATCACCTGCGGCGCCCAGATCACGCCGCCGCCCGCGTCGTCGCCACCGAGGATCGCCATGATCATCCCGTAATCGGTGCCGATGTTCTCGAACCCGCGGAAGATGCCGGTGGGGATGTTGAAGATGTCACCCTCCTCCAGCACGACGCTGCCAGCGTCACCCCACCGCCCCCAGAAGAAGCGCCAGCGCCCCGACAGGACGAAGAAGACCTCCGCCGTCCGGTGCGAATGCAGCGAGTTGCGGCAGAAGGGCGGCTGACCCGCTGCGCCGATGTTGAAGCCATGGGGGATCGTGATGTGGACGTGCTGGTCGGAAGCCTCGGAGACGCCACCGCCGATGATGGTGAAGTTCTCCTTCCGGTCCGATCCGGGCGTGTGGGCGTCGATGAAGGCGGTGCGGCAGGGCACCAGGTCGCCGTAGCGGACGATGCGGGCGTCCATCTCCTGCAGGGTCATGTCGTGGGATCCTCGGGGGTGTGCCTTGGGTGCGTGACCGGGCCATGCCGGTCTATGTCGGCCTCGAAGCGGTCGAAGATCCAGCTCCAGCCGGCCTCCTGCGCCGATGCGATATCGTTGCCGGCAAGGTCGCTGGCCTGCGCGACGGCCTCGATCCGCGTGCCTGTCCCGGTGGGGATGAACTCCACCACGAGCGCGCTCATCATCGTCACGGTCCCGCCGAAGATGCCGACCATCGAACTGGCGATCAGCCGGTTCTCGTCGACGCGCAGGTGCGTCTGGATCATGCGCCCGACCTCCTGCCCGTCCTTCATCACGCGCACGGTCTCCGTCCCGCCGGGGCGGGTGTCGAATCCGTCGTAGACCATGCCGGTGTCCGGCCCCGCCTCCCATCGCACGCGGGTTTCGGGGCTGGTCCAGTGGGCGAAGATGTCCTCCGCCGGCAGATCGAAGTCGCGCGCGGCGCGGACGGTTGCGGTCGTCGTCTGCATCAGGCCTGACCCTCTTGCAGCAGGATCTGCTTCCAGATCGCGGTTTCGTCGAACAGCGTGTACTCGCGACGCAGACCCCATGGCCCGAACTCGGCATGGGTGATGCCCAGCACGTAGACCATGTGACCCGTGGGCGCGCCGAAGGCACCCCAGCCCGAATGGCGGCCCCAGAGGCTCCAGCGCACGGCGGCGCGGGGCGGCATCATGGGGTCTTCGCGGCCGATGACGTGATGCAGTTCGAACTCGGCCTCCGGGAAGGCGGCGCGCAGGCCCATCCAGAAGCGGTCGGCCGCCTCCACCCCGTGCGCGGTGACGCCGCCCGGGTAGCCGAGATGGCACGCACGGTCGTACTCGGTCGGGATCACGCTCATGTCCGCGGACATGATGCGGCCGAGGATCTCCGACAGCCGCTCGCCCCAGGGGCTGTCGTTGCCCGTGCCCCTGTAGGGTCCGGGCCGGTCCGTCTCGGGCGTGAGCGGGCGGACGCAGCGCTCAGGCCCGCCCTCCCGCGAGATCAGGTCTGCGGCAAAATCCCGTGGCTCCCAGCCCAGTTGCCTTGCGATCGCGCCCTGGTCGCGGACCAGCCACTCGTCGTCGATGACGTTCTCCTTGGCGTGGCAATCGGCGTGAATGCGGTAGGTCAGACGCTTGCCCGTCGCGCGGCCATAAACGCCGTCGCCCGAATGGGTCGCCATCGACATGATCCGGTGCGAGGACAGCATGCCCGCTTCGGGATCGCCCGACCAGATCACGTCCTCGCCCAGCAGAACCCGGTCGGGGAACTCGTGCAGCGTCGCCATCGTCGCGCCGATGACGCCCTTGTTGCCTGCGACGACCGACCCCGGCGAGCGGACGACGATGTCCTTCGCGTAGTAATCGTGGAGCGTGTGGATGCCACGGTCTTCCCAGATCTCCCTGGTGATCCCGATGATGTAGTCGGGGAAGTCGCGGAATCTCGGGTCGAAGCCCTTCATCTGTCCCATCCTTCCGGCACGCGCGCCGAGCCGCGCAGCACCAGCGGTCCGGCGATCTCGATCTTCTGCGGCAGCCGCGCGGGGTCCCCGATCTGGCCCAACAGCGTGTCGACCGTAGCCTCGACCATGCGGTTGACAGGCTGGCGCACGGTGGTCAGGTCGTAGCTCTCCCACGCGGCCATCGGCACGTCGTCGTAGCCCACGACCGAGACGTCCCGAGGCACCCGCAGCCCCAAAGGTCCCCGCAGCGTGTCGAGCACGGCCAGCGCCATGTGGTCGTTGCCCACGAAGATCGCGTCCGGGGGATCGGGACGGTCCATCAGGCGGTACACCGCCTCGATTGCGGGTTCGCGATGATACATCCCGTCGATGACGTCAAGCGGCCTGCGGCCCGCCATCGCCAAACCATCGAGGAAGCCGCGCGCCCGGTCGCGGCCCGTGGACGAGCCCTGCCAGCCCGCAACATGGGCGATGCGGTCGTGCCCGCCCGCCAGGAGGAACTCGGCGACCTTCCGCCCGCCCTCGACATTGGCCGAGGTGATCGACGACAGGCCCGATCCGTCCTGCCCGCGGTTGAACATCACCACGGGAATGCCCATCGCCGCGCACCGCTCGGTCAGATCCGAGGACATGGCGACGGAGGCGGTGATGATCCCTTCCACCTGGTAGGCCATGAGATCCTGCATCACGCTCTCGATCCCCTCGGTCGAGTTGCCGGCCATCAGCAGCAGGATATGATAGCCACGCGCCTGCAGCGCCGCGCTGAGCCGCTCGATGGCCAGCGGGTAGAACTGGTTGTCGAGATAGGCGACGACAAGCCCGATCATCCGGCTCTTGCCGGTAATCATGGCGCGGGCGAGCGAGTTGGGGCGATAGCCCAGCCGGTCGGCGGCGGCGCGCACCTTGCGGATCGTCTCGGCCGAGGCGGAGGCGCCCGAGAAGACGCGGCTGACCGCGGACTGGCTGACGCCGGCGAGCTTCGCCACGTCGAGGGAGGTGACCCGCGCCTCGGTCATGCACGTTCCTCCATCCGGGCGAGGACGTCGAGGCCGATCTGCCGGCAGAAGTCGAGGAGGTCGACGAGCACCCAGTTCTCGCGGATGCGCCCGCCCTCCACCCGCCAGAAATCGAGCGAGCGGAGCATGACCTCCCGCCCCGTCGGCGGCAGGCCGAGGAAGCCGCCACCTTCGTGGGTAAGCCGCATGTTGGGCCAGCCCGTTTCGGCAACGTAGTTCCCTTCCGCGATCCAGTGGGACATGAGGTCCCCCATCGCGTCGAGCTTGCGGTCGGGAAACGCGCGCAGAAAGGGGATCTGGTGATGCGCGCGGAACCCGTCGATGCCGCGCGCCGTGCCGATTCCCGCGGGTCCGTACCAGTTGACGCGCGGATGCCAGTGCTGGGACAGCCGCATCACCGCCGGGTCCGGATCGGCGGGGTGGCGGCAGAGGTCGGTCAGCATGTCGACGACCCGCGCCATGGCCGCCGCGCCGTCGCCCGAGACGGTCAGCCCGTCGCCGCTCATCGGCGCGGGCGTGGCGAGGAAGGCGCCGAGTTGTGGCGAGAGCGGCCATGCGCCCGCCTGCATCATCAGTTCGGGAATGTCCCAGATCGCCTGGATCTCGGTGACGCGCCCCTCATCCAGCCGGAAGAACTCGTGATAGCGCATGTGCGCAAGCCGCCCGGTGGGCGGGATGCCGAGGAAGGGCGTCGCGAACCGGCCCATGTAGCTGCCCATGGCACCGACCCAGCCGGCACCCTCGGGCGTGGTGCCCGCAACGAGGATCATGTCGCGCCGCTCGAGATCGGGCATGGCAGCGAGAAGCGGTGCGTAGGCGGCATCGAAGAAAGCCTCGCCCCGGACCTCGCCGAAGGGATGGCAGAGGCGCACGACGGCGTCTGGCGCCACGAGGCGGCGCAGCGCGTCGCGCAAGCCGCAGGCCTCCGCCGCGGCAGCCGCCTTGCGGAACCCCGCGAGCGCGACCTTCATGGCGGCGGCATCCCGTTCTGCCTCCGTGCCTGCCACCCGTTCGCTCCGTTCCATCTCCATCCCCCGCCGGGCGCCCTGCGCGGCGCACAGTTCTTCAGGCCGTGCCGGCGGCGATCGTCGCGCGTGCGCGGTCGCCGGTCGGCATCGCCGGCACGTTGGTGTTGGCCAAGCTCGAGGCCATCATCCCCCTGCGCCGCATCCAGCGGTCGGCATGTCGAGTTCGCTCTCGCCACGGAAGAGGCCGAGGTCGAGCCCCCGCGCACCTCCCGAGACGTCGAACTGAAGCGCCGGCCGCGCCGCCTTCCAGGCCGATGCCGGCGACGATGAGATCCCGGGCGCCCGACATCCTCATCCTCAGATCCGTTGCCCCGTCGCGGCGTCGAAGACGTGGCAGATGGAGGCGGGCACGGCGGCAGCGAAGGGATCGCCGATCTCGGCGCGGAAGTCCTTGGGCGCCTTGACCGAGACGAGCGAACCGCCCGAACGCACCGTCACCATCGTCGCATCGCCCAGAAGCTCCAGCGTGTAGATCGGCGCCGTAATCTCGTGGTGGTCGCCGTCGCCCGGAGTCGCGTCCTCGGCGCGGAAGCCCAGAACCACCTTCCCGTCGGGCTTGTCCAGGCGGGGGATCGTCACGTGGTCGCCGTGGAAGGTCCCGCCACGCATCTCGCCCTCGAGGAGATTCATGGCCGGGTTGCCGATGAAGCCCGCGACGAAGGTGT